>NZ_CP111052.1 GCF_026250525.1 Chondrinema litorale | reverse complement strand
TCAGGCTAATAAAAAGATGCTTAAGTTAGTGTCATGAAAGATAGACAAAAGCCCTTTAATATTGATGTTGATCGTCTTTGGACAAGCCTTCAAGCAGCTCTGGGGAATGATTTTGAATCCTTGGCCAGACAAAGTGGTTTTATTACTCGTTCAAGTTCCCGCCTCACTGGAGAAATGATGTGCTATTTGAATACCTGTTTGTTTGAGGATACGCAAGGCAGTAGCCTTAATGATTTATGTGTTGAGCTAGACGATCGATTCGGAATAGAGATGAAGAAGCAAAGCTTGGACGAACGCTTCAATACCCATGCAGTCAGGTTCATGCGGAGTATTTATGAGCATGCCTTTCAAGCCTATGGTACTTCTTTAATAAAGAATAGTGATGGGAATCATGGTTTCAGTCAGGTGAAAGTGCTAGATGCTACCAATCTGACACTACCTGGACACCTGAGTGCCTTTGTGGTGGTAACAGCAGTACATCCTGTGCCAAGATACACTATTGCATAGAGCTTCTACAAGGAAAGGCTGATGCATTCTATCTGACCGATGGGGCAAGTAACGATACAGCCTATTGGGACTCAGGGCAGTTCCAGATAGCCCAAGGTGGGTTGGTTCTGTTTGACCTTGGCTATTGGCGGGGTAGACAACTAGGATATATCGCAGAACAAGGAGCCTACTTTTTGTCGCGATATAGGGCCAACATATCGCTCTACAAGCAAGTGGTACAGCAAGACAAACATGAAAAAATAGATTTGATTCAACTATTGGACCGTGTGTCAGATATTGAAGAACACCAACTGTGGATTGGCCAAGAGAAAATCGGGATTAGACTCATTGTGGAACCAGTTCCCGAACAGGTCAGGAAAGCACGTCATACAAGGCTCAAAAGGGAATCTTGCAAGAAAGGAAGAAAATCGAACACTGATTTGAGGAAAAAAATGTGTGGATACAACCTGTGGGTTACAAATGCTCCTGCAACTATATTGCCCAAAGAGAAAACAAGGGAATATTATAGGCTAAGATGGCAGATAGAACTCATGTTTAAAATATGGAAAAGCTTGCTGAAAATAGATAAGATAGAGCGCATGAACATATTCAGATTTGAATGTTATCTGTATGGCACACTCATAGCAATCATGTTCTCTACGGAGATATTTTCTTTTCTACAAGCATCCCTACTCCATCAAACCGAGAAGTCATTAGAACTTAGTGAGTGGAAAGCTATCAAAATTATTAAAAAAAAATCTTTCTGATATGGAAAGCCATTAAGACAGGAAGCAAAAAGAAATTCAAAAAGGTGATTTTGTGGATTAGCAAAAGATTAATACGGTACGCAAAAAAAGAACGAAAAAAGAAAGGAGATATTTATCAGAAATCCCCTTTCCTAATACTGAATATCTTAACCTGACGGCTATGCTGTTGATACCCTGGCCAACCTTTCTCCAGTAGAGAGGCTATCTAGCGATTCACTTTCTATCTCAAGTTTGACTCGATTGAAAATCTCAGAATGCTCTGTGATGTGTATTGCCCTAATCTCATCATAGGAAAGCTGCAAGACCGACTGGAGTTTATCGAAAGAATTTTTCCGAGCATCAATAGCCCTATCAAAATTCATCTTTCCAATATTATAATCAGTGGCCGCACTTGCCACCAGGGTAAATGAAGTACTGTTTCTAATGGATAGATTATTACCAAGAACACCTTGTTCTCCATTGTTATCAAGTATCCCGATATGACTAAAAAACTTCATGTGTAAACCTCCCTGCCCTGAGCCCCCTCTATTGTCATCGTATCCCTCTGGATCATCAAATACTTGACCTCTTACTTCTATAATGTTAGTATTCAAAACTTCAAGCAAAACATCTTTGTCACGCTGAAAATCTACTTGTGTAGCTAGTGGCTCTCCATCCAGGCTCTCAAAATGATAAACTAAGACCCCATGATCAGCTGAAACAAAGGCTTCTCTGCGAAAACGTTTACCGGTAACTTCATATTCTACAGTTAAAATTCCTGTCTCTAGATCAAGCCTGCGCACATAGGATTCAGGTGCACCCTTATGATCAAATGTGAGGAACAGCTTTCCAAGTGGTTCATATGATCGAAATGCGGTAGGCAAAACTGCCAAATGTTCCACCCCATACTCAAAAGCCTGATCATAGTGACCATGCAAGTTTAATTGCTGAAATTTCCTATAATGTTCACCTACATTTTCTGGATACGGGTCTTCAGAGGCACCTGCCCACAAACTTTCTTCATTCAGGTACAACTTCTCCTGATTAACACCTCCAAACACCATAGCGCCTAATTGCCCGTTACCAAGCGGCAAGGCTTCCAACCACTCCGTGGCGGGCTCATCATACCACAATTGATTCTTTTGATATGTTACCTCCGATTGACAGGCTACCAAAAAGGCCCCTAGAATCAGTATTTTTAACATAAAAAAGAATTGTACGGTCAGTTTCATAATCTCTTATTGGTTATTTAGGTATCCATCTACCATTCTTACAAATCATTTAGCCAATTATCTAACCCAGGCTTGGAACAAGCCATCATTAATCCCCCCACAATGGCTAATAGAACAGTTTTTTTCATCTTAATTATTTTTCATTTTGCTCAATAATGGTTATCCAACCAGATTTAATCCGAAATAGGTACCCAGACGGTCATATCGCTTTCTCCTCTATTGGCTCTGGCGTAATAAGGGATGGCCAGCGACTGGTGGAATTTGTCTTTAAATACTATCCTACCGATACCCTGCAAGAAGTCTGACTCAAATGCATAATCCTTGCTGACATCTGAGCTCATCTTTATATCTGTGGCCTGACCTTCATTGTCTATCCCTTCGAAGCAGTAAACAACAGGACCTCTCTCAAAGGCTACCTTGCCACTGTCCTCCTTTACTTGAGAATTGGCAATCACCGTCTTTACCTCCATTGGTAGGTTGAGGGTAACGATGTCATTATTTTGCCAGGCTCTCTCAACTACAGCATAGCCATACTCCATTTTATAATCCACAGGTAAATCGTTGATCAGTAACTCTATTTTACCCTGACTTGGTTTCAAATAATTATAGAGATCAGATGGGACAGGTTGATTGACTGCCCACCCTGGCAAACGGATGCGAAAGATGGCCTCTACTGGTGCCTCTGTTTCTATCACCAGATTTACATTCCCATCCCATGGGTGGTCTGTCCTCTGGGTGATGGTCAGGACTTTATCTGCCACCCCAACCTGCGTTGTGCTTCCGATAAACAGATTTATAAAAATATCCTTATCCTGTTGTGCGTAGATGTAACCGGAGATTGATGGCATAAATCTTACCACATTGGATGGACAGCAAGAGGTCTCGAACCATGGCTCACGCTGACAGTCGCTCTTGCAAAGAAGTTTGTTCGGGTAGAAAAAACGATCTCCTGAGAGGGAGACTCCCGAAAGGAAACCGTTATATAAAGTGCGCTCAAAGACATCCATGTACTTGGACTCACCATGAAGCAGAAACATGCGGTGGTTCCAAAGCATATTGACCACTGCTGCACAGGTCTCATTGTAGGCATTTTCGTTGGGCAGATCATAAGGATTGCCAAAAGCTTCTCCATGTCGAACGCTGCCTATACCTCCAGTGAGGTATAGTTTGGAAGTGGCTACATCTGACCAAATTTTATCAATAGCATTGATGTATGACTTATCCTTTGTTATAGATGCAACATCCGCTATTCCGGTATAGAAGTAACCAGCACGAACGGCATGACCCACTGCTTTGTTCTGCCGAACCAATGGGACGTGATCCTGAGCATAATAGATATTGTCGTCACACGTTGACAGGGTGTGTCCGGCTGCATTGCCTCTTTGATCGATGAAGAACTCTGCCATGTCCAGGTACTTTTCATCTCCTGTAACTTTATAGAGTCTTACCAATCCAATCTCAATTTCCTGATGACCAGGCACTCCCATCAGTTTTCCCGGCCCAAAGGTTTTGCAAATAAGATCCGCATTCTTAATAGCTACATCAAGGAGATCTCTTTTATTAGTGGTCTGATAGTGTGCTACTGCTGCTTCATACATATGTCCCACATTGTATAATTCATGGCTGAAACGGTGGATTTTTTGCCAACGCTCACTTCCACCCATATCAGGAAGACTATCGGAATTGATGGTACGTGCTGTATATAGGTAGCCATCCGGTTCTTGCGCTGAGGCAATCCAATTGATGAGACTATCGAGGTAGGCATCCAACTCAGGGTCGTAAGTCTGCTGCCAAGAATAAGAGGCTCCTTCGATCACTTTGAAAACATCTGAGTCATCGTAAACTTTTCCCTTGAACTTTCCAGACTTCAAGCCTGCAGCTATTGCAAAGTTGTCGAGGCGACCGGTCTCTTGGCATTTCTGAAAATCAAAGGGAATTGTGACCTTTCGGTTTGTCTCTATACGTGGTGACCAAAAGAGATCCTGAACCTTCACTTCGCTAAAAGGAACCTGACTGATGATTTTTTCACTCACCTTTCCATCTGCCGCTCTTTTCGCACATTGAGTAAACAGTATGATGGCTATTGTGGATAGTATAAGTCTATATGTATTCATTTTCCTGATTTCTATTATTCCCATGAGATGTGATTGAGTCGACCGGTGGTCTATGTGTAGTTTTCCGATTATCACCGGTAGACTTCACTCCTCACAAGTTTTAAAGTTCCTCCTTTGGTAATTTCACTATGGCGAAGCTGAAAGGATTGTATTGGGGCTTCATTAATAGAAGCCATGTTGATGTACTCGTTATTAGGGTCACCCTCAGCCTCAATAATCAACGGGTCTCCACTATAATATTCTGGACTCAACGCTATCTCTACCCTTTTAAAAGAAGGACTTGATATATCATAGATGGGATCAGCTTCTACTCCACCGGTCATCTGAAACAAGCCGATTTTCATCAACACTGACAGCGAACCCATTAATCCTTGATCTTCATCTCCATTGTAACCTCTGCTTGTGGACACCCCTTCGTACACAGACTGAACAATTTTTCTAGACCAATACTGTGTTAGGTCAGGTCTTCCGAGATGAGTAAATACAAAAGCAGTCTGGATGGAAGGTTGATTGCCATAATTAATGGGAATTCTAGAATATTCAGGATGGGTTTCTTTAGCATGAGCAGTACCTGACGTGAAACCTAATTTTTGTGCTTCCTGAAACTGAGCATTCAATTTCTCTACGGCTGAGACCTGACCTCCCATCAATGTAGCCAAGCCATCTAAATCTTGCGGTACAAACCATGTCATCTGTGCCGCATTCGACTCCACAAATCCATTGGTATATTCATATGGATCAAATGGTTCCATCCAATCTCCATTGGCATTCTTAGGGCGTATCCAATTTGTTTGGGGATCAAAGACATTTTTATAGTTGCCAGATCTATCTGTAAAATATTTATAGTCATCCTCTTTATTCAATGCCTTGGCCAATTGTGCCAAACACCAGTCTTGATATGCATACTCTAATGTAACACCTCCACCTGCTTGGTGATAGCCAAAATTTCCATCTAGAATTGGATAAGGAACATATCCATTTTTAATATAATAATCCAAACCTCCGCCTTTAGAGGTTTTATGCTCATATCCGGCTTTTGCCATAATACCTCCAGACATATGGTTTTTCTTTAAAGCCGAATACACTTCATTTGCATCAAAATCTCTTAATCCTTTTTGATAGGCTCCAACGATAAATGGAGTACTGCTTGAACCTGTCATCACATAAGTATAATTACCTCCAGCTGGTCCTCGTGGAATCAACCCACCATCTGTATAATACTGCATTAATGAATTAACAAACTCTTCAGCTATCTCTGGATAAACCAATTGCCAAAGCGTCTGTATAGTCCATTGCGCTCCCCAAAATGAATCGGAATTGTAATGATTAAACTTTGGCTTTCCTTCACTATTTAGTGGTAATTGTTTTACCTGAAAATGCTCTCCGGTATTATCAGGATAATATCCGTTTGCATCACTTATGATTCGTCTACCTTGAAGAGCATGCCATAAATCTGTGTAGAATCTACGTTGTTGGTCTTGTGTACCTCCATCTACTTTTATCCTACCCAGATAGCTATTCCATTCCTTTCGTGATTCATTTACTACTTGCTCAAAGTCCCAATTAGGTATTTCTTGGCTTAGGTTATAAGCAGCATTCTTAACTGAAGTATAAGAAATTCCCACTTTCATATTCACCTCTTTTACATCATTCTTGAGATGCACTAAAAATTTCTCCTTATCGGAGGATTGGGAAAGTTCACTAATATCACTGTCCAACTCAATTCTGAAAAAAACTTTGGCAGACTTAGGCCGTCTTATGGTAGGAGCATTGCTAAGTTCTCCTTCTAGAACTCTGGTGCCAACTTGTTTTAAACTTCCATCCACAATCTCTGATGGACCAAGCTTGCCTCCAAGGTTGATTAATATCGCTCCATTATTACCTTCAAAAGTATACCGATGAAAGCCGCATCTTTTTGTACTGGTCAACTCCACTCCCACTTTATGGCGATCCAAATACAGTTGATGATATCCTGGAAATACTTTCTCTTTTTCGTGATCAAAATGAGAATAATAGTCTGAAAAAATATCTTCTGAAGCTTTTGTATCAACAGGCATTACAGCCAAACCTGCCAATTGCCAAGCATGTATATGGCTAATGGCTTTTACCGTATCTGTGTTATACCGGTAACCACTTCCCCAAGCCCCATTAATTTCTGTATCAGGACTTAAATTCACCATACCGAAAGGCCGACAGGCAGATGAGAAGAAAAACCACCTTGAATTTTCAGAATCTAAAAGAGGGTATACTAAATCTACAAATTCTGGCTCAGAAGGTTTTTCAATCGGTTTTGTGATGGAGTTACAAGAAGATGCAACTACCAAAATTATTACAGTAATTATCGCATTGATTCTATTAATAGAATTCATTTTATTTATCATAACCATCTTTAAATTATTGGTTCAAAACCAGCAGCATATTGTCTTTCCCAAAGCTTCATCCCTTCTCGATCGAAAATATGTCCATTGCTACTATCTAGTTCTAATGATTTATTAAGTCTGCTAGATATGTTCGCTAAATGGCACAATAATGAACTTTTTGCTCCTTCATCAATAGGAGAATTGAGTTTGGCTTGGCCTCTAATTGCATCGTAGAAGTTGACTACATGGTCGGTGCTCATATCACCACCGCCTCCCAACACGAGTCCACCTTCGCTACTTCCAGATGATTTTTCTTTCACCTTCTTACCACTTCGGTCGAATACTTCGTAGTGCTCCCTGTCCACCAACACCGTTCCTTCTGTGCCATAGATCACTGTACCTCTACCTCCTGTATAAGTACTATATCCATTTCTTGACTTACCGTCCCAGTTAATCGTTTTGCCGTTGTCAAATTCGAAGGTTGCGTACATTGTGTCGTACATCTCCCAACCATCATCTTTGTAATGTCTCTTACCAGAATCAGTTGTAACTTTATTGGGGAATTCCAGTTGCAATGCCCACCTTGCTACATCTAACTCGTGAGTGGCATTGTTACCAGTCTCAGCTGTGCCCCAGTTCCACCCATACCAGTGCCAATTGTAATCCCAAGTATTATGAAAGTAATCTTGCCTAGGAGCTGGACCTTGCCATAAATCCCAGTTTAAGTCTGAAGGAGCTGCTTGCTTTATCTGTTGAGGTACTTCACCCCTACTGTTGTTGTAATAAGCTACTGCTTTGTAAGCATCTCCAATAATCCCATTTTGGATTTCTTTAATGATCTCAATTGTATGATAGGAAGAACGTTGTTGATTACCCATTTGAATCACCTTATCGTACTTTTTGGCATACTGTACTAGCAACTCTCCCTCCCACGGATTATGGCTACAAGGTTTCTCCACATAAACATGTTTGCCTTGCTCCATGGCCATCCACGATCCTGGAGCATGCCAATGATCTGGAGTAGCATTAAAGATGGCATCTACATCTTTATCACCAAATACCTCCAGCATATCTTCGGTGGTGTTTGGTTTGTAAGGAAGAATATCTTTAAGTTCTTCAAGGGCTCTGTCTATCTGGCTTTTTTTAACATCACACAAATAAGCCAGACGCACATTGTTCTTTTTTTCTAAGCTTGGTACATAAGCACCTACTCGTCTACCAAGTCCAATAAATGCTATATTTAATCGGTCATTGGCACCAATAATTCTTTTATAACTGGCTGCTGAAGTACCTGTGGCAAATGATAATCCCGCAGCTGCTAAGCTTGATTTTTTAATGAAATCTCTTCTGTTACTATTGCTCATAACTCTCTGATTTTGACGTTTTATAGTTTACTTTATTGAAGTAATTTAGGTATTCAAATCAATAATTTTACTATTTAATTTTATGGACGACTTGTTCAGGAGCTTGGAGGATCATTTCATCTTTTAAGTCATGTGTGAAATTTACAACATCGTTTAGAATTACAGATCGGGAGTTGGAGCCATCAGGAAGTTTTATTCGATGCATTTTTAAACCTTCCACATCATCAAAGACGAAAGCGGGTCTATAATCTGTATCATTTAACTCAAATGTCACATTCTTGAATGTTAGACCTTTTACATGCCTTACATAAAATCCCCACGCAGGTAATTCTCCAAACATACTGAACTCAGGATAATCGGAACGCTGTTCTGGTATAAGGCTGAGTTGATTCAACCTTACTTGTGCATATCCTTTGTTAGACCTTCCGGGGTAAATGATTCTGACATTTTCGATTGTTACATTTTCCACATAGTTGTCAGGTAAGCCAGATATTGAAGCTGGAAATACATTGTGAAAAAATGGCAATTCAGGACCTCTGATTTTATAATTTATGTCAGGCACCTCATAAGGTATCTGAACCATCACATCCTTAATGGACACATTCTTCAGAGAGCCTATTTCCCCATTTACATTGCGATGGCCCAACTTGATGAAGATGGCATTTCCTGTATTTATTGCAGTAATACCTGATATCTCTATATTTTCAAGACTTCCACCATCCACGGATTCTAGCGCAATAGCGGATCGAAAGGTATCATAAATACTGACATTTTCAATTTTCACATTTTTGAATCCACCAGTAGAAGCTGTACCAAATTTGATAGCACTGGCACTAGATCTCACCACACAGTTGGCTATGTAAATATTATCATTCAAAACATCAGGATGGTGTGATTTCAGGCAAATGCCATCATCCGCAGAATTTACGTAGCAATTGGTAATTTTAACGTTGGTACAATCTCCAATGTCCATCCCATCATTATTCCAATAAGCATCACTATCGACAGTAACCCGGTTGATTGTCAATTGATCACATCTATCAAAATCTAATACCCAATTTGCCGAGTTTTTGAACGTAACACCCTCCAATATAATCTTTTTACTAAGTGTAAAATGAAGCAGCTTCGGTCTTCTTTCAGGTCTATGTCTTCTGTAATTATAGCGGTCATCCCACGAACCGGCAAAGTATAAACTATCAAGTATTAAAGCTAACTCTTGTCCTCGTCCATTAACTTCACCTTCTCCAATAATGCCTATATCATTAACATTTTCAGCATTGATCCAATGATTCATTTTTTCATTATCCAAATACTTTTTGTGATCAAGACTTCCCAACAAGGCGCCTCTATATTGTATATCAATCGTCACTCCATCTTTCAAAAAAAAAGCTCCTGTAACAAACTGACCTTCAGGTACAATCACCTTACCACCACCAGAAACCGATACTTTGTCAATAGCAGTTTGCAGAATTTGTGTATTGTCAGTTTTTCCATCTCCAATTGCACCAAGTGATACGATGTTGATTTCGGTGCTAACCGTTGAGCTTGAATTATTGCAGTAAACAGTAATCGAAAGTAAACTGAGTATTAAACTTATAAAGAATATTTTATGCATAACTTCATTTCATTTAAGGTTGAAAATTCCATAGCTACTATCAGATTTTAATAGCAGCTTCAAGAGATAGTTTCTACTATCTCTTGAAGACTAAAAGGTGTCAACTGGAACTAGTAACCAGGGTTTTGATCCAAAATAGTTGAAGAGCGATCTAATTCAGATTGGGGTATTGGTCTCAACAAATGATGTTCATCCAAGCTACCTTTGTTTGCCGCCCAAAGATTCATTTTTTCGACACGCTCAATTAGTTTTTCAGTCCGCTTTAAATCAAACCATCTATTGAACTCACCCATCAATTCGCGGGCTCTTTCGTCTAATATTAGGTCAATAGAAATGCTAGAAGGAGTTGCTCTATAAGATACTAATTCCATAGAGCTTATATCTTCTGGGTATAATGCGCACATAGGATCAACTCCTACGCCAACTGCACGGTCAATCAACTTGTTGTAGTATTGATCGGCACTTCCAAGAGCTCCACCACTTGCTCCTTTCAAAATTGCTTCTGCAGCTAAAAGATAAGCTTCTGCTGATCTGAAAAGAGCAAAATCAAATGTGCCATAACCATCACCGTACTGAATATTAGGCTCCCAAAACTTCCACATAGAAGGTGCACCTGCTGTAAGTCTTGAAGCTGGGTCTCCACTTATTTGCTGTTCCAAATTAATAACTGCATAATTTTTAGTTCCACCCTCATCTATACCTTTATCATCACCTGTCGCTGGTTGGTTCCAAGGTGTCCAATAACTTACAGTATCTCCAACATTAAAATTAATAGTAGCAGAAGGATCAGTATAGCTATATTCATAGTTAGCAACAGGTGTTAAGGCATAAATAACGTTAAGAAAGTTATGCTGATATCTAGCATCTTGTTGAGGATCATAAAGTCTATACAAAGAAGGTTGAGGTACATTTTGCCCCAAGTTCCTATTGTAATCGGATGTTCTTCCGTTGCTTCCTACTAATTCTCCGTTTCCAGGCCAGATAGAATGATAATGATTTCCGGGTTCATCAGTGGTTTCATTTACACTGGTCAGAATATCATCCTCATACTGTATGGCAAAAACTACTTCACTATTTTTTGCTTCCTGAGAACCAGAATATTGATTTAGCGGATCAGTAGTTCTGGTTGGAAATAAAGTACTGTAACTATCTTCTAGCGGATAAGCAGCAATCACCTGATCAGCATAATCCAGCGCTTTCTGAAAATCATCGTTGCTTCCACCTAAAGTATTGTCAAAGTTCCATCCTCGTGTTAAGTATACCCTTGATAATAAAAATTGTGCGGCTCCTTTAGTGGCTCGGCCGTAATCTGAAGCAGTAGCAGGGAGGTCTGCCTCAGCTTCTGTTAAATCCTTAAGTATTTGAATATAGATATCTGCTGAAGGTATTCTTTCGATGTTTCTATCTGGAGTTTCTACCTCTTCTAGCGGCATAGGTACATCGCCCCAAGTTTGTACCAGATAAAAGTAACTTAAAGCTCTTAGAAACTTGGCTTCAGCAATTCTTTCAATCTTCAAACTGGAATCTGTAAATGTAACGTCTTCAGCTCTGGATAGAGCAGTATTTGTTCTTCCAATCTGCGTATAAAGTATATCCCAAAAATCCTGAATTGCTCCTGTGGAGGCATTTAAATTAATATTGTACTGATCAAAAGGAGCATTGTCTCCTACTGTAGTTTGAGTCCATGTTGAACCTACCACATCAGTACCTTTAATAACAAGGTCATATTGTAAGATAATATCTCTCAAAGGAGCATAGCAAGATTTTACAAGATCTTCGTATCCTTGTTCAGTATTGTAATACGAGTCTGAAGTGATATCCGTAACGGATTCTTCATCTAAAAAACCTTCACAACCTACTGTAATGATTAACAGGAAAGTCAGGATGAGGTTATATATCTTAAATTTTTTCATTTTATTCATATTTTAATTTACTTGGCTATTAAAAGGATAGATTTACTCCAATCATGTAAGTTGAAAATGGAAGATCATCATTGTATGAACCAGAATTAAATTCAGGATCTAACCAAATTTGTTTGTCTTTAACAAACACAAATGGATTGTCTGCTTGCACATAAAATCTGGCTTTACTAAAATGAATTCTTTCAAGTGCTTCAGATGAAAGACTGTAGCCTAATGTAATATTAGATATCCTTACAAAATTGGCCTCCTTGTATTGGATGGCCTGACGATAAGGGTTTGATTGCCATACACCAAAATACTCATTAGTTGGATTTTCTTCAGTCCAGTAATTTAAATTCAAACCATTATACCTGGCACTTCCCAACTCTCCCATAGTACCACTTAGCATACTATTGCGGTACATCACCCCCTGACGAGTGTAAACAAAGACAGAAAAATCCCAATTTTTATAGGTGAACATATTATTGATACCTGCCATCCATTTTGGAAGCTCATTTCCTAAGACTATCCTATCATCCAGTGCCTCATCGGCAGAGCTTGCAATGGCCCCATCGTTATTTTGATCCACCACCTTTACTGAACCTGGTACCTGATTGTATTCACCTGCTTCATCTTCCTCATCCAATTGCCAAATACCATCGAACTCGTAATAGTAATGGGAGTTTAAAGATTCTCCTACAAAAAGGTTATTAGCAATATCACGAGTTACTGTACCTCCATATAACTCCAGTACTTCATTGTGGTTAGAAGAGAAATTTAAGTTTGTAGTCCAAGTGAAATTCTCTCTATTTATATTATAAGTACTGAGTGAAATTTCAATACCTTTATTTAATATCTTCCCAACGTTTGCTGTAACTGCATCAAAGCCAAGAGAAGTTGGTAAAGCGACATTCTGAATTAAATCATCGGTTGTTTTTCTGTACAACTCCACTGTAGCAGATATTTTATTGTCAAAAAAGCCCATATCCAATCCTAAATTGGTTTCAGTACTTCTTTCCCATTTGAGATCTGCATTGCCAATATTATCTGGGGCATATCCATATGCTGCGTCACCATCAAAATCATAGGAAGTTTTAGCCAAAAAGGCCTGGGTGCTGTAAGGAGATACCACATCATTACCTACCTGGCCATAGCTAACTCTTACCTTCAAATCAGAAAATACATCTAGACCTTGGATAAATTCTTCATCTCCCGCTCTCCATGCAAAAGCTATTGATGGAAAAAATGCCCACTTATTACCCTCTGCCAGTACTGATGATCCATCATAGCGTCCAGTAAAAGTTAATAAGTATTTATCATCAAAACTGTAGTTGAATCTTCCCATAAATGACAAAATTGACCTTTCAGTTAACTGACTACTTGCAGCAGAAATGGTCTCGGCAGTTTGAAAAGCATACCAGCCAGAATAATATGGAAGATCCTGTACATTCACTCCGGAGGACTCATATCTCTCTTGTAGAGCACTTTGACCAACTGTTAGATTGAACTGATTCGAACCTTTATCAACTTTGTAGTTAATTATATTATCTAAGGTATAAGAAGTCTTTATCTCATTTGTAGAATTAGCAACAGGAAGTTTATTGAGTCTGGCTTTTGCATCGGTACCTATAAATTGACCAAACCTTTCATTTAAAACAGATGCCGACAATGAAGTTTTTACACTCAGACCTTTCAAAGGAGTTAACTCTACAAATCCATTCCCCAAGAAATTGGATGTTCTGGTTTCTCTTCTAAAATTCCCCGGTCTTACTTCCATTAACGGATTAGGTACTTGAGAATCTTTAATACCCATCCACATAGCATAACCATCCACATCTCTATCATTGGTCTCTGCAGGATTAAGCAATTCATTATAATATATTGACCCAGTAGGACGCGCTCTGAGTGCTGAGCGAAGTGTTTCAGGAGACCCCAATTCTTGTTTCCCCATCATAAAATAGGTAGTAAATCCTGTTCGAACTACTTTATTTAATTTGCTTTCTATACTCCCCTTGAGACTATATCTTTCGTAACCAGTATGTAGCACATTTCCTTTTTCGTTTAAATATCCTGCAGAAAAATAGTGTGTGGTGGTTTCAGAACCACCTGAAAGTGCGATTACATGACTGGTTTGAATTGCAGGGTCTGTTACTTCATCAACCCAGTTTACAGATTTTCCTTCATCTACATTTGCCTGTTGTTGCTGGGTCCAAATAACATTTGCATTTGGATTTTCTGCAATAACTACATCATTGTAAGCTCGATAAAATTCCTGGGCAGTCATCATATCTGGTAACTTTGGAGTTTTAACTCCAGTATATCCATCATATGTAACCCTCGGCGTACCTGTTTTCCCTTTTTTTGTTGTGATAATAATAACACCATTTGCACCTCTAGCTCCATAAATTGATGTTGCAGAAGCATCCTTTAATACATCGATTGATTGAATATCACTAGGGTTTAAGGTATTCATATCTCCTCCCATAACGCCATCGATTACAACCAAAGGTTCACTACTATAGTTAATCGAATGAACACCTCTAATATCTATAGAATAACCAGATCCTGGTTTAGAATCTACTTTTCTAACATTTACTCCCGCTACCTGTCCCTGTATAGCTTTGGCAGTTTGGGGAGGATTCATACGAGTAACTTTTTCTGAATCAATCGAGCTAATTGCTCCCGTAACATCTCTTTTCTCCACTTCTCCATATCCTATAACAACTACCTCTTCTAATTGCTCAAGGTCAGTTTGTAGAGAGATATTTATTTCACTTTGATTACCAACTGTAATTTCCTGTGTGTTATATCCAATGTAGCTAAATTGTAAAACATCTTCTGTCGTAATATTTAAAGAATAATGACCGTCTAAATCTGTAGTGGTTCCTTTATTTGTCCCTTTAATAATAATGCTTACTCCTGGTAGTGGTTGGCCATCATCTACTGAAGTAACTATGCCTGACACCAATTGCTGATTAATAATTTCTTCTACAACTGGATCATGAGTATATTGTATTTGCTTGTAGGGACTCACATGTATAGTGCCGTTAATTCGCTTAAATTTAATCTTGAAGTCTTTCGACATCAGACGAAGCACATCACCTAAGGATTCATTTTCAACATCAATGTTAATCCTTTGTTTATCATTCACAAATATCTTGTCATAAGCAAAGTTCAGATTAGTTTGCTTAGATATTTCATTGAAAGCATCATTTAACGGTAAGTTTTTTATCTCTAGCGTTAAGATAATTTCTTCGATACTTTTTTTCTGGGAGTAGCCATCTTTGGCTATGATTAAACTACAAAATAATGACTGTAGAAATATCCCATATAAACATATTCTAGACATTTTTAATATTTGTCTTAGTAGTTTCATTTTCATATTTTTACATATTATGGTGGGAAATTATTTTTCATCTAATTATTATAAGATTGCGGAAATCTTGTCGCCAAACAGTTCGTCCGCAATCTTTTCCTTCATTCAACTTTGCTTCTAAAAAAGAAGCTTTCATTGTAAAAATCTTTCTAACTGCTATTCATTTTTTTGTGGATTTTCAATAATTAATACCTTTTTACCTTCAATTGTATACTTGAGTTTCGAGGAATAGCAAATCCCTTCCAATACCTGTTTTAGGGTCGGATTTGTATACCTTCCATTAAATTTTCTTTGTTTTTCTTCTTCGACTTTAATCTCTATTTCCACATCATACCACCTCTCTAATTTCTTCTTAATTATTTCTAATGTGGCATCTTCAAAAATTAAGGTTTTATCTTTCCACGCTATTAGATCAGTAACATCCTTAATTTCAGACTTGATACTGTTCGTTTTTTTATCGAATGTTAGCACTTGATTTTTGGTGAGAAAAGTAGTATTATCTTTCCACTGTTTTTCATTTAATCTAACAGCTACTTTTCCAGAAGAAACAGCGACCTGTACATTGTTATTCCCTTCGTAAGAATTCACGTTAAAGGATGTTCCCAATACAGTAATTACTAAATCTCCCGAATTAATTACAAAAGGTTTTTCGGGGTTTTTAGCAATTTCAAAATATGCTTCTCCTTTTAAGAATACTTCTCTATTATTGCCAGTAAACTTTTCAGGGAATATTAATTTACTCTCAGCATTGAGTTTGATTTTACTTCCATCACTCAACGATAAAGCTAGTTTTTTCCCTTTAGAAACTTCTTTAGTTAAGATTGGCCAATGCGCTACTTGGGGCTGTTCATTTATATCTAAAGGAGTATTTTTATAGTAAATTAATGAAATACCAACAAAAATTATAAATACAGCTGCATATCTTATAAAGTCCTTTGAAAGGATAAAATCTGTAATTGATGTTATCCTGTCTTTTTTACTTTCTTTATCAGACTTTAATATATTTTCTAATATCTCGTGATATCTATTTTCTTCAGGTTGAGGTGAATGCTCATAATCTATAGATTGAAAAATTTCTATAGCTCTTTGTATAGTTCCTACTTTTTCTGGATTTCTCTCAATCCAATTATTCCAAAAGTGAGTTTTTTCTGTAGATCCTTCCTTTAACCAACTCATAAAAAAGTCGTCTTTAAGGAAATCCTCTAACTTAAATTCTTCATATTTTTTCATTTCTGTAAGTAGGTTCTAATAACTAGATACAGAAAGACATAAAACAACCGTAAGAATTTTAATTTTTTTTTGAAAAAAAATATCGCTCAGAAAAAGAGTGGTTAATAACTAAAAAAAATAGCTATAAAAGTATAGAATATTTGAGGTTTAAAGTCATGCATTGACTCTTTTAGCTTATCTACGGCTCTATATAAAAGGTCACGAGAATATTTTACTTTAGAGAAATTCATTATTTCTGAAATTTCTTGATAAGATAAATTCTCGTAAAAATAATAGATGATAATCTCCCTTTGCTTAGTCGTTAGGTTGTTAAATGCTTCTTTTAGTGCTTGTCTTGTACTTTCATCTATTTCAGAATTGATAAGAAAGGTTTCTTGAGATAAATTGATCTGGAAATTATAACCATCTAATAAGTTATCACTAAACTTAAACCTACTTTGTTTAGATAAACTTCTAAAAATTCTACTTCTCATAGATTTGTACAAATAGAATTTAATAGAAGTTACATCTGCTAGATTTTTTCTTTTTGATCGTAACTCTATAAATAATTCTTGAATACAATCTTCTACTAATCCTGTATCTTTCGTAAACTGGTGGCCATACCTAAAAAGTAAATTAAAGTAGTTTTTATAAATGCTGATAAAAGCTTCTTCATTTCCGTTTTTAAAATCTTTCCAAATTTTTTGATCCGGAGGATTTGAAATGGATTGCGTTATGCCATGTTTAAGGTTTAGACTATCGTAGCTTGTTAGTCGTATATTTTTTTTCATATTCATATAAAATAGCATTACCTTAAAAACTGCTTTTTAAGGTAATATTAAAAGTGCACAAATAAATGTAGCAAATTAAATCTGGATAGTAAAAATTAGATTTATGAATAATGACGAAATTGTAGTAACTACAAAAGTTTGCCTATCTAAATATTGTTATTTTTTATTTTAAAAGAATATAATTCTAATTTTGCTTATATTTAAGTAAAATAATATAGTCTTATATGGAATTTAAGTAATTATTGATTTAGATTTTTCTAAAAATACGATAGGCAATAAAAGTATCAACTTCAATATGTTAGTATATAGTTAACCTTACTACATTTTTTGCTCATATAGTATTTCGGCTTTCTTCTAATAAACATAATAGTCCATTATACGCTTTTTCAAGTTTTAATGCAAAATTTGTTAGATATATAAATTAACCTCATCCTTGTGAATATTTTTTTACTGCAAGGCATTTAATACCTTAACAGTTGTTATACAATTTCCAGCGATTCAATTAACTCGTCTTTAAATTCATAATGATAAGTTAATGTAAGCGGACTTCCCGGAAAGGTACCTGAAATTTCTGCTTTTAAGGTCTCTTGGGCTTCTGAGTATTCAAGCGGTTTCATTGTTACCTGATATTTCTTGTTGGCTTCTTCAATCCAATTTTTTATTTCTACTTTACCGTTGTGTGTTTTCCCTTCGTCAAAAACCATGGCTGTTTTGGTAAAACAATTAGCGTAAGCTGTACTGTCAAAATTGTCCTGTGCTTTTACTAAGTCTCCTATTACTTTTGGTAAATTCATTTTTTAAATTTTTTGATGATGATTAAATTGTTGGAATCGTTCCGCCATCGATTACAAATGTTGTACCTGTCAAATAATTGGCTTTTGGTGAAACTAAAAAACCAATCAATTCGGCAACTTCTTTAGGTTGTGCTGGTCTACCAATAGGAATTCCGCCTAATGCGTCCATTACACTTTGAGTGGCTTGTTCTTTGGTAGTATTTGAGCTTTCTGCAATGCGTTCCATCATTCTTTCTGCAGATGTAGTCATAATCCAACCTGGTGAAACCGTCAAAACTCTTACACCTTTTGGCGAAACTTCATTCGACAAACCCTTACTATAATTGATTAATCCTGCTTTTGCAGCTGCATAAGGTAAAGTAGAATCGTAAAGCGGCAACTTACCTTGAATGGAAGCAATGTGAATAATCACGCCACTTTTCTGCTCAAGCATTTTAGGTAAAAATCCCCTGTCTAAACGAACCGGTGCAAGCAAATTTGTTTGAATGGAATGTTCCCACGCTTCATCTGTCAAAACTGAAAAACCACCACCTTTTGTTTCAGAACCACCCAAGTTGTTTATCAAAATGTCTAATCTCCCATATTTTGCTAATACTTCTTCAACTACTTTTTCTGTTCCGGTTGAAGTACTTAAGTCTGCTGAAATGAAATGCAATTCATCGTTAGCGGTTTCAGGTGTATTTCTTGCCGTAATAATTACTGTTGCACCTGCATTTAAAAGTCGCTCGGCAATCGCTTTTCCTGTCCCTTTTGTCCCTCCTGTTACCAATGCAATTTTGCCCGATAACTCTTTGTTGAAATTAAATACTTGTTCCATTGGCTGATATGTTTAGGACAAATTTCCGTCTTATATACCATTCTCACAAGTACGGAAATACGATTCATATAGGGATAAATTTTTCCCCTATTGCACATTTTGGAACATAGGTTTATTTTTGTTTTATGTACGAAAGAAAAATTTTACCCAACCTAAATTGTGGCTTGGATTTGATTGGTGAAGTGTTATACGGCAAATGGAAAATCCGTTTGTTGTGGTTCATCAATGAAGGTTATTTACGACCAAGCGAACTGCAACGCAAAATACCCGATGCAACTAGACGTGTGCTGAATATTCAACTCAAAGAACTTGAAGAACATGAATTGATTACCAAAAAAATCTATCCTGTAGTACCGCCTAAAGTGGAATATCGTTTAACAGAATTTGGTAAAACTTTGATTCCCATAATTTCTACACTGGGAAATTGGGGTGATGAAAATGAAGATCGTTTACGGTCGGTCATTTTAAAACGTTTGAAAGCCAATAGTTAGATTTTGAATTGTTATGTCTGAAGTAGTTGTAACTAGTAAGTATAACGTCAATTATGAAATGTCCATTAATCGCAGTATTTCCTTTTTGAGGAAGAAATGTTAGTTTTCTGAGAATATTCTACCTCATCTTTAAGACTTGTTCTGATGTGAAAATCAATATTATTCTTCAGTTTTAGTGTAGGTTACAAAATCAATCCCTATCCCGTTTGGATCTACAATAGCAAAATGTCTGTCTCCCCAAGGTTCATCTCTAAGTTCTATTTCTATGGCTATATTTTTATTTTTAAGTTGAGAGTAAACCATGTCTACATCATCAACTTCAATGGTCAAATAAACCCCTCTCCCATTATGAGGCGATTGAAAAATAGGTTCTTGACTAGGGTGATTCGGTTTTAAAAAACTTATTTCTGATGAACCATCAGGTGTATGTATCAAAAGGTAAAAGTCATTTTGAAAACTTATGCCAAAGCCTAACTTTTCCGTGTAGAATTCTTTTGTCTCACTCAATTTTTCTGTTACTATTCCTGCGTTTAATTTCATTTTACTTTGAGTTTGTGCATTTGCCCAACTTATAGATAAGACAAATGTAGTAAATACTAGTGCCTTCATTTTTTATAGTTTGTTGAACAAATTTAGAGATCACTAATGGGTGGAAATTGTAAAAATCGGACAAAAACTATTCAAATGCCTGTGATGGTGTTACTCCATAAAACGTCTTGAAATTTTTAACAAAATGTGCTTGATCAAAAAAGCCAACATCAAAGTATAGTTTATTATTTCTAATACTTTGCTTTGAAGGTTTAGCATGTAAAATATGTTGAAAGCGTACAACATTGCAAAAAGTTTTTGCAGTTGTTCCAACATAGAAGTTAAAAACTCTACGAAGTTGTCTCGGACTTAGACCAGTATTTAAGTCTTTCTCTATATTCAAGAAACCATTTTTATGGAAAATGATATTTAAAGAATTGAAAAAACGTAAATCGTATTTAAAACTTTGTCTTTCAATAAAGAATATCAATTTCTCATTTAATGATTTTATAATCATTTCAAATGAATCTGTAGACTTAATTTTAGTGCTAATCCAATTTGAAAAATCTGGTAATATTAATTTTAATTCTTGAGATTGGTTGCTCAGACTTTTAGCATTAACTCCAAATATCAGTGGGAAAGCAGCTGGTAAAAAACGAATTCCGATGTAGTTAAACTTTTTGCCAATAGGGAACTCCGTATATTTTCTACAAAATCCCATTATATAATTTTCGGATGCTTGATTGTGGTTAAAAAATATATCAATGCAACCATCAGAAACTACTCTGTATATAAATGGTTGACTGAGTGTTTCTTGCGTTTTAAGTTGCCAAAAACAATACACAAAGCTTTCTATTTCTTTATTCGGTTTGGCTTCTTGATAAGTTATCCACTCGTCTTTTGTTTGAACAGATGGCTGAATTGGTCTGTAATAAAGTTTTATTTCTTCAATTGCTTTCACCTTATCAATATTATTAGACATATACACATTAATTTTTCACCAAAAACTGTATGCGCTCAAAATATAACTATTTCATTCATCAATATTGGTGTGATATCCGTATGTTTATAAAGTTGAATATAGAAACTCTTATGACATACACACATTACATATTTGACAATGGCATGGCTACACGACTTACCATTCATGATGATTTTATGATGGATATGGAGCGGTATGATCCTGTAAGTGGAAAGATGATTTCGGACTTAAAGCTGCTTAAAAAAATCGATAGCGATGAATGTGATTTTGAAAGAGTCTCTGTTGATGATTTTTGGGAATATATTGGGAATAACAGGTTCTATCATGAAATAAATCAAATCTTTAACCCTAATAATAAAGAGGAATGACAGAAGAAGATTACATACCATCTTTACATTGGCACATCAGGTTTGATAAGCGTGATGATAAAAAAGGAGATCTTTTTGGTACACTTATTCATACAGAGCATCCTGAGTTTAAATGTTCATTTTACATAGGGAAAGCCTCAATCAAAACCAAAGGTTTAAGCATCCATAATCTTGAAACAGGAGTTCAGCTTTATAATGTAAAAATGGCTGATCATAAACTCGATGGTAAAAACATCTATAAAATGACTAATACTTTAAAGGAAGGTGCTAGAGCTCTATATAATACGCTATATCTTCCATTTTTTAGAAATCAGAATTAAGTAATTACTTTTACTATATTAGACTTGTTCTGGTGTAAGTAATTGATAATCAATATTATTATTTTTGGGATAAAAAAGAAAAATGGCAATATCCTACAAAGAAATAAGAACAGAAAGACAATGGAAAGCGAGTACAGGGTTAAGTGAAGAGCAATTCAATAAGTTGGCTACTCTCTTTGAACAAGCATATGTTGAACTCTTTGATGAGACCATAGATGAAAGACAAAGTGGCTTCCCATCTGAAAGTGTATTTGCTACTTATAAAGACCTGTTCTTTTTTGGTTTATATAGCATAAAAAGTGCTCCGGCACCCGGCGGTCTGACTTATGATCTATTAGCTTTAAGTTTTGGACTAGCCCCTTCTAATGCCTATCAATCGCAGTCGCTTACTTTGCAAGTACTTCAAGCTGCCTTAGAGCTAGGAGGATATATGCCAAAAAGAGCATATGCAACTGAGGAAGAGTTCAAAAAGCATTGGCCCCCATGGACGTATGTTTGAATCCCTTAATCTAAGGTATTAAATTACAAGAAAAGATGAGGAGAGAATGACGCCATGGAAGATACGTTTTATACGATATCGAGCAGTTGCCACTGTGGCCATTGATTTACAATTCATTTCTCTCTTTTCTTTATAGGAACAACAGTATTTAGGGGAGAGATATCTACCTCGGATAATTTACGTGAGAATCCGTTCCACGGTGGCCATAAAGAAATTCTAATGAAAAACACAATTTTAAAAAAATGCTTCGGAATTGACAGCGTGGCTGCCACATTTCAAAAGATACCTTTTCGGTTCAATATGGGATGCTTACCCAAGAATTAGATGTACGATATGGGGCAAAGAGAATTTTCAAAAATACCTTGAGCGACATCGAAAATTTTATTGTTTGGGCAAATAAAAAGCTAGATGACACCAGTCTTCCGACCCTTTTTGTGGTAGAAGCTACAGGGGTGTATTATGAGAACTTGGCATATGTTTTATCGGATACAAATCTACGGGTCAGTGTACTGTTGCCCAATAAAGCTAAAGCTTTTGCAGAAAGTCTAGACACAAAATCTGGGAGGTCCCATCTAAGACTGATGAATTAGATGCTATTATGCTGTGTCGTATGGGATTAGAACGAACACTACCCATTTGGCAAGCTCCCGATACTACTTTGAGAGAAATTAAACTGTTGACTAGGGAGCGAAGTCAATATCAAAAAAAGAAGACGGCTGCAATTAACCAGCTCCATGCTTATAAGAATGGTTTTGATGTCCCCAAAATCATTATTGAGCGCTTAGAGCAAGAAATCGAGTCCCTTCTTGATACGATTGTAATAATAGAGCAACAACTATCTGTACTTGTAGAGCAAGAAAAAGATATAAAGCAAACCATTGACAGAATTACAAAAGTACCTGGTCTAGGTGTGATAAGTGTACTAACCGTACTTGCTGAAACTAATAATTTTTCTTTGGTAAATAACATCAAACAGTTGGTAAGTTATGCAGGCTTGGATGTGCAACTTAACCAATCTGGAAAAAGTAGTAAAAGAGCTAGAATTTCTAAAAAAGGCCACCGTGGCAACGGGAATTCTCACATCAGAAAAGCTTTGTACATGCCTGCTCTTGCGGCTTGTAACAGTAAGAATTCAAGTTTACATGATTTTTATGAGGGGGTCATTGAAAAAAAGCCTTGCAAAAAGATTGGAGTCATTGCTGTAGAACGTAAGCTATTAATATTAATTTATTCGTTGTGGAAATCGAAAGAAGAGTTTGATGTAAAACGACATCAATCACAAAAAGAAATTTCATGTACAATACAAAAAAATAAGAGCGAGTTAGTACTCACTCTAAACTAGATGGACTTCGGTATAAAACTTCCTATCATGTCCTCTTTCGGGTAATTAAATTTACTGATTTTTATTTGTTTTTAAACACAGTATCAATGGCTAGAAGAGGCTGAAATTATAGTTGCCGTCATGAACTATGTTAAAGAGCAAGTTTTTCAACTGTTTTTTTACTGTCAAATTCATAGTCATTATCAAAAGGAACTCCGTTCTTTACCACAGCAAATACCTGCCTAATTAGTTTGTGACATACTGCAATCAAAGCCACATAGCCTGACTTTCCTGCTTTTCTTAGTCTATCATAGAGCTCTTTACAGGCTCTGTTATATCTGATTGCTGACCACGCTCCCATATATAACAGAGACCTGATAGTTGGGTCGCCTGAACGGTTGATCCCCCTGTTTGACTTAACACTCGTTCCTGATTGATGGTGTACTGGTGCTATTCCAATGAATTTGGCCAACTGTTTTGCCGTTTCAAAAAGACGAAACCCGTCTGTTGCCACAATCAATGAAACGGCAATCTTGTTTCCTATTCCTTTCACTGTAAGTGCAAGTTTGAGCATATGATCGAACTCTTGATTTGCCAACCGCAATAGGTCAGCTTCCAAAAGTTTAATTTTTTCATCAATGAACACCAAGCTTTCTGATAAAACATTCTTTGATAAAGCGTCATGCTGGATTAAATACGTTTCCTCATCCTGAAGGCAACCCATTCCATGGTGGCCATAACATGCCGTTGTTTTTTCAGTTGCCTGATAATCATTCGTTTGTGTTGTATTTTCAGTAAAGATGATGATTTGGGCTTAAATAAGGCAGGTCTAAAGGTCTGACCGTAGTAAGAAAGCATCTCAGCATCTTTTGCGTCTGTTTTGGTGATTTGCAATTGCATTTTAAAGAAATAAGCAGATTGTTTGGGATTGATTACCGATACCAAAAAATGGGCTTCATGTAGGCTGTACACCAATAGGGAACTGTAGTTACCAGTTGCCTCAACAACTATATGATCGGACTTCTCCAGTTCTTGTAAAAAAAGGTCAATACCTTCTAGGGTGTTCTTAAATGTTTTAACCGTAAAACCTTCCTGTATTGGAAAAGCACAAACTAAATCATTTTTGGATATATCCACTCCTATATACCGTTTCATGGGCTAAGTTTTTAATGATATAAAAAAGTATGACTCCTTTTCACTAGCATTGTAAGCAGGTTCCTGACCTAATGAACTATCCAGTATTGGAATCAATGGGAGCAGCCCAGAACATGACGGACGGTTTAAATAACCAACGGTGGCCGTTGCCATGGAATGTCAGGGTCTGCTCTCCCATGATTAAAATACAAAATCATATCTAATAGGTAATGATGCAAACTTACAATGGAATGAATGCCACTGAGCAGTGGAGGCAACGACCTGGTAATCAGGATAAACAGAGAGATGCTTACAGCGGCCAGTGTGGCCCAGCAAAAGAAAACGACACACCATAAAATACATGCTAATGAGTACTAAGGAGAAAAAGATAAAATACCTCAGTTATGCTTATCATGGTAGGTCTCATGACTTGAGTATATTACGTAATGAATTTGATGCAGAAAGGGGACTTTGGTTCGATGAATATGAAGTGCATGTTGATCTTGGCTATTTGGGTTTAGATAAAGATTATGGATTCAAGAAGTTGAGTATCCCATATAAGAAAAAACGAAACACTCCTTTAACAGAACAACAACAAATTTCCAATAGAGAAAAAAGTCAATTTCGAGTCACCGTTGAAAATTCCATTGTAGGTTTAAAGCGGTACAGATTCTTATCTGATAGATTGCGATGTAGAAAAATATCCTTCTACAACAAGGTAATTGGCTTGTGTGCAGGACTATGGAACTTTGTGCTAACTTCTTGATTCTCACACCAGAACAAGTCTATTGAGTAATTTACTACCAATGCCATGATTCTGTGCTTCTGGAAACACACCAACAAACCATAAATAAGCAAAAGGCTCTTTGGGATGGTGTTTCTTAATCTTTCCTTCTCTCTTAAGAGTTTTAACTGCTTTAATGTATAATGCCAGTTTAATATCCCAAAGCACAGTTTGAAATGTATCTTTTTTCTTATCTGGAAATAATACCAAGGAGCAAGCCTTCTTATCATCTGAAAGCCATACTTCTCCAAATTTCAAACAAATGTCAAAAGAGTATTCCATCAGTTTTATTAGTGCATTTTTCCTTCTATTACCTTGTGGAATTACATAATTAACACTTTTATTATCATCAAAAGATTGGCTTAAAATCTCCACAACAAGTTTTCTATAATAGTTATCAGTTACTTTAATCATCTTAAAATTTAGTTAATCTAGATATCTGTTCTTTTTATTGTTTAATGTCTTATGGATTGAGTTGATATTATCTTTAATAAAATTCTCAACAAGATATGAGATAAGATTAGAAACTTTTTTTAGCTCTCCTGCGACTTTCAACTTAATTAAAACCTCATGTAAATCTTTATCAAGATATACAGGTGCATTACCCGAAAAATGATCCAAGTCATTTATCTTTTGCATTATATTGTCAAACTCATTTTGTTCTTCAGGCAATCTTATAGCATTCTTTTGGGGTTCTTTTTTATTTGGTGCAGTTTACATATTCCGGACTAACGTGGTTCATCATCATTTTTGGTGGGACCAATCAGGAAGTATCCAATACTCTAATTTTCAGTAAATCAAATCCAGCTCTACCATACATTTGTCTTTTTATATTCTTGAGTCTATTTACTTGTCCTTCTACCGGCCCATTGCTCGGGGAGCCCCGCTCCAGTTATATGTAGCCGCAGCTTTTACGGCATCATAATCCCTATTTATAGACTTTCCAAATCTTTTCATGATTGCTATATCACTTTGCTTACATGCATCAATCCATTTTAAAAGTAACTCACCTTTTCTTTTAGCAAGTATGTTTCTGAATTGGATTGATAAGCTCCTTGCTAGTTGTATGTTTGGTTGAATTTTGTATTCTTTGGCTTTCATTTCCTTTTGATAACTTAACAACAATCTACTTACCTTCCTTGAACTCCAATTTATTACAACCGTTTTGGGTGGACTCTTTTCTTTTTCGCCAAACTGATTCACTATTGAATGAACACTTCGATAGGTAACTGGAATATCTTGTTCAACTAATAACTTCCATAGCTTTGTTGGACTTTTTTCTCCACAGCTCCAATGATATTTAAGTTCATTATAATAGTTCCGAGCAGAGTTTGATTTAACTGTAGGTAAGCTTTTTTCAGGATATTCTTCAAATTGCAAATATCTTTTAACTGTATTCTTGCTAATAGATAGCTTTTTAGCAATAGTCTTTTTTCCCATTCCTTGAGAAAACAAAGTCTTTACTTCTTTAAATATGAGTGCGTATCTACTTGGTTGAGAGGGTTTCTTTTGTTGGGATTGTTGAAGCAATTTTTCCTCTTCAGCTTGTAGTATTTTTTGTCTTTCCTCTTTTTCCAATGACCAAGATGCCTTTCGTAAATCAGAATTATGTTTCTCTAATAATTTCTGCAAACATTCTTTTAAATTTTTCAGTAAATGCCAGTCTGCGAGACCCGTCGATCTGCAACTTGTAAAGCATCTGGTGCGCCTTGTTTGGCAGCTTCTGCATAGGCTCCTGAACGATCTCTGCTAATAATTTCAATTCCAGGGTGAGCTTCTAACCAATTTTTTAAAGTTTCTGAGGTTCTATCAGGCAGCAAATCTATTGGTTTGTTTTTTTCAAGATCAACTAAAATTGTCCCATAATTATCTCCTTTTCTAAATGCCCAATCATCAACACCTAAAACTC
The DNA here is from genome assembly GCF_026250525.1 of Chondrinema litorale. Taxonomy (GTDB): domain Bacteria; phylum Bacteroidota; class Bacteroidia; order Cytophagales; family Flammeovirgaceae; genus Chondrinema; species Chondrinema litorale. Next base: position 196,549 of record NZ_CP111052.1, on the reverse strand, counting down.
TTGGTGTGGAGAAATTTTGAAGCTTTTTACTATGCATCAATCTTAGCAAAGTACTACTACTTACATTCAAAAATAATTTTTGACATAACTGAGAAGCTGGATTAGCACCTATTTTAAGAGCTATGGCTTGCATTTCTAGTTTTACGCGAGTGGTTTTACGTTGATATGCTTGTATTTCAGGTCCTAATCGTTCACAAAAAATTTTAAACCTGCATGCAGGATTTTGACAATAGTATTTTCTGACACCCAAATTTAATTTTAATTGAAAGTTGCATATAGATAAATCCTGTACTGTTCTGCAATAATAGCTATGAATATAATGACTGTTTTTCCCACAATGCGGGCATGCTACTGTAGTAGCTGTTCGTAAAATATCAATTGCCAACACAGGATATTTTCCTTCAGTATCTATTGTGAATTTTTCAAATTGTATTGCAGGAACTTTTGGTAGTAAGGATTCTAGTAGGTTCATCTTTTTATTGTTAAATCTACCAGAAATTCAGATTTTTAATTTCCCACCAAAAATGACGAAGAACCGGCGATATGACCCCGTACTTTCCATAGCTATCGTGGTAATCTTTGATTCTTTGAGCCAAGCGATCATTGCTTCGTGGTCTTGGGTATAGACACCGAACTCCCTAATATCTTCTTTGGTCTGCCCGATACTTACGTAGTGGCTCCTAGAGCCCACGTCGATACCTGCTGCTTGCGGATTGACCATTTCCATTGATACTTTCTTTTTCATATCCTTATATTTTAAACCAAAAATGAGCTTTTGGGGCAGATATCTTTATTCTTGATGAACTATTTCATACTGGGTCGCATAGACGGGGTCACCTATAGTGCCACCAATTAAATCAACAATCGTCCTTGTGGACCATATACCTGCCAGTCAGATTTCAGGAAGGGCTCTTTCGCGCCATTCAGCCTTAGGGCTTCTTCCAAAAGCTAACTACCAGAAAGATACAAGTTGTTTCAATTAATCAATAAGCTTGCTTAAGCTAATCGCTGGATTTTAGGAACATACATTTGAAATTTAAAGTTTTATAAATTATCCTACAAAAGCGATGGATTATTCAAATGCCCATGTTGTTTACGGTATGCTTTTGGTGACACACCACAAATCTTTAAAAAGGATGCATTAAAGCGACTGATGGAATTAAAGCCTGATTCCAATGCGATAATTGTTATTTTTTGATTACTTGTTGAAAGCATTCGCTTTGCATGGAATATTCTTTGGTTTAGAAGATATTCCCGAATGGTGAGCCCAAATGATTCTTTAAAAATTCTATTTGCATAATCTGGGTTGAGGTTAACAATATCAGAAATATCCTTTGTTTTAATATCCTGCAAGTAATTAGAAGCAATATAAGCGGCAATTTTTTCAACGATATCTACATTTTTGAGGTCAATATCAAGCGATAGGTTTTTACCTACAATGTTATAGTCGTTATAAGCCAACCTTTGCAGTCGGGCATTTAATTCTAACAAAGCAATGTCTTTTAATTTATCAGATTTGCTTTCAATATCTTTCCGCCAATTTTCAAACAACAGCAATTCGTGGTTGAGACTCAAATTAGAATCATCTAGAATTACACTCCCTTTTAGCAAATACTTGATAAATTCTTTGGGAAAACTCCAATTTAAAAAAATATTAAATGGCACGGTGCAAACATAATAAGGAGCCTGCCCTGATACATGAATGATTTGATGCGGAGTAAGTGCCCAAAAAACTGCCAATTTGTTTTCGGGAATTTCAACAACTTTATCGTAAATTAAATAGGTTACTGAGCCTGAAGGCACAAAGTTGATCTCCAATTCATCATGTCGATCTGGTTTAAGCATTTTAGATTTTGCCCAAAGTTCGCAGGTTAAACCATAAGGATCGTATCTATTCCTTTTTTCATCAAACTTATATAGCATGTCGGAAAATGATATAAATAACTATGAAAACAGGTAGAATTTAATCAAAATTCGAGATACTATTACAATTACATAAAAAAATCACCCGATGAAAAAAACAACACTAGGAGTAATAGTGGGTAATCGTGATTTTTTTCCAGATATTTTGGTGACAGAGGCAAGAAAAGACTTGGAAATTCTGGCTGAAAAAATGAACCTTAACCTCATTATTCCAAATGAAAATGAAACAAAACTCGGAGGAGTAGAAACTTATCAGGATGCGAAAAAGTGCGCTGCGCTGTTTAAATCCCATGCTGATGAAATCGATGGAATCCTTGTATGCTTACCGAACTTTGGCGACGAAAAAGGTGTAGCAGATGTAATTCGACTATCAGGTTTAAAACTTCCCATCCTTATTCAAGGATATCCCGATGAGATTAATAAAATGCATGTCGCCAGAAGGCGTGATGCTTTTTGTGGTAAGATTTCAGTATGTAATAATCTCAGGCAGTATGGCATTCCTTACACCATTACACACAAACATGTAGTTCATCCCACAGATGAAAGCTTTCACAAAGATTTAGTGCAATTTTTAGGTGTTTGTAAAGTCGTAAAAGGCTTAAAAAATTTACGTATTGGCGCTGTAGGAGCTAGACCAAGTGCATTTAAAACAGTACGATACAGCGAAAAAATTCTAGAACACAATGGTATCTCCATCACTACAATAGACCTTTCTGAAATATTAGGCAATGCCAACAAGTTGACTGCAAAAGATCAGAAAGTAATAGATAAACTGGAAAGTATAAAAGCTTACTCTCCTACTGGTAAAACTCCCGAAGACAAACTTGTCCAAATGGCAAAGCTCGGTGTAGTTCTTTCTGATTTTATAGAAGAAAATGCCCTTGATGCAACAGCAATTCAGTGCTGGACCTCGGTACAATCTAACTTTGGTTGTAATGTTTGCACCAACATGAGTATGATGAGCGATCAATTGATGCCGAGTGCTTGCGAGGTTGATGTTACTGGAACGCTCACGATGTATGCCATGCAACTCGCTTCTGGCACACCTAGTGCGCTGGTAGATTGGAATAATAACTATGCGGAAGACGAAAATAAATGTGTGCTTTTCCATTGCGGAAACTGGGCAAAATCATTCTTACCAGATATTAGAATAAGTACCGCTCCTATTTTAGGCACAACCGTAGGCGTAGAAAATACTTATGGTGCTTTAGAAGGCCGTACTCCTGCCGGACCTCTAACCTATGGCAGAGTTAGTACCTCAGATTTAGATGGCAAAATGAGAGCCTATTTTGGTGAAGGCATGCTCACAAACGACGAGTTAAATACTTTTGGCAACAGAGCTGTAGCTAAAGTACCAAAGCTGCAAAGCTTAATGCGATATATATGTAACAATGGTTTTGAACACCATGCTGTAATGAATGCTTCTCATACCGCTAGTATTCTTAAAGAAGCCCTAGGTAAATACCTTAATTGGGATGTTTACTATCATGATGAGAAAATCGAAGATTAAAGCAATATTCATTTTTTAATTGTTCAATTCCAAGCTTATGTTGACAATCGAATTAGAAAAGAAATCTGTAGCATACAGAAAAAAAATATTATATTATATAAAGAAAGCAAATGCAGGTCATACTGGTGGAAGTCTTTCGTGTATCGACATTCTAAACGTATTGTATAACAACGTGTTAAATGTTAATCCTGAGACCATAAATTCACCAGATCGGGATCGTTATGTGCAAAGTAAAGGTCATTCGGTAGAAGCACTTTATGTTGTGTTGGCAGATAAAGGCTTCTTTCCAGAGTCTGATCTGGAAACGCTTTGTCAATACAAATCTCATTATGTTGGGCATCCTACACGCAAGGTTAATGGTATAGAACAAAACACTGGTGGTTTGGGTCATGGTTTGGCAATGAGTGCTGGCATGGCAATGAGTGCTAAAATGGATAATAAAGATTACCGAGTATTTACCCTTCTTGGTGATGGAGAATTGGCAGAAGGGTCTAATTGGGAAGCCGCTATGTTAATTTCTCACTATAAGTTGGATAATTTAACCGCTATTATCGACCGAAATACATTGCAGATAACAGACCGCACATCAAATGTGTTAAGTAATGAGCCATTGGCGGAAAAGTTTGCAGCTTTTGGTTGGGCAGTAAAAGAAGTGGATGGACATGATTTAGCAGCACTTTCAACCATATTAAATAAAGGAGCATTTGAAAAAGGCAAACCCAATTTGGTAATTGCCAATACCACTAAAGGAAAAGGTATTTCTTATATGGAAGATGTTTTAAAATGGCATCATGGAGTACCAAGCGATGAACAATATCAACTAGCGCTAAAAGAATTAGCAGAAAAAGAATTATTGCTAAAAGTAAAGTGAAAATGATATGGAACAAGGAATCCCAAACTTGGTTGCCTTTGCCGAAACAATGGAAGCTCTGGCAGCTAAAGACAAAAACATATTAGCAGTTACCAGTGATTCTCGCGGCTCTGGTAAACTGGTAAATTTTGGAAAGTTATATCCAAAGCAAATTGTGGAAGTGGGTATTGCAGAGCAAAATCTGGTCGGTATGTCTGCCGGATTGGCTTCTACTGGCAAAAAAGTATTTGCCGTTTCTCCTTCTTGCTTTCTTACTGCTCGATCGTTGGAACAGATCAAAAACGATGTTTGCTACTCAGACAATCCAGTTAATTTAATAGGTATAAGTGCTGGCGTGAGCTATGGTGCTTTAGGCTCAACTCATCATTCTTTACACGATATCGCCGTGCTTAGAGCTATCAATAACATTCATATTATTGTTCCGGCAGATAATTTTGAAACAATAGAAGCAATTCAATTTGCTGTGCAGGTAGACAAACCTGTATTTATCCGCTTTGGTAAACGGCCCATGTATCATCTGCATAATAGTAATACCAAGTTTGAATTGGGCAAAGGAATTACTTTGAAGAATGGTAACGATTTGGCATTTATCGCAACTGGCGAAACTGTTTACCATGCTTACAAAGCCGCCGAACAATTAGAGAAAGAAGGTATAAAATGCACTGTGGTGAGCATGCATTCCATTAAACCTTTCGATGAGCAATTGCTCTTAGAAGTTGCTGACCGTTGCCAGTCTATGGTAACAGTTGAAGAGCATTGTATCAATGGTGGTTTAGGTGAACTATGTGCAAGTATTTTGATGCAGTATGGGAAAAAACTCGCTTTTAAAATTGTAGGTATTCCAGACGAATACACTGTTACAGGCTCTCAGATCGATATTTTTAATCATTATGGAATCTCAGAAGAAGGATTGTATAAAGTAGGTAAAGCATTAGTCGAAGAAAATATTAGTGTATAACCGAAGATGTATTCTTTAGTACAATACTTAGAAATTCAATGATGCAACTACCAAAATTGTAGCGTTTTTTTTAAATTACTGTATAATGAAGTCTTGTATTAGACTCATTTATAACAAACTATCATAAGAATTATCAATTTGGATCGCTATCTGATTTAATAAGTAATTAGATGTCTTCCAAAACCAAACCTTATAAATAATAAGGGAATAAGAACACATAAAATATTGAAAATGAAATATCTAACTATCTTTTTAATCACATTGATGCTTATTTCCTGTTCCCAGTCTCGAAAAGAGTCTGAGGGGAATAAGAAAATAGCCGTTGTCATTTCAACACTCAATAACCCTTGGTTTGTGGTTTTGGGAGAAGCTGCTGCAAAACGAGCGCGTGAACTTGGTTACGAAACCACCATTTTCGATTCACAAAATAACACCGCCAAAGAAGCTGAACATTTTGAGAATGTAATTTCGGCTGGTTATTCTGCCATCCTTTTTAACCCAACAGATACAGAAGGTTCGGTCTCTAATGTAAAGCGTGCAAAGGAAGCAGGCATTCCAACATTCTGTATGGATAGAGAGATTAACTCATTGGATTTGGCTGCAACCCAAATTATGTCTGATAATTTTTCTGGCTGTGTAGAACTGGGACAATACTTTGTGAGAAAGCTGAATAAAAAAGGCAAGTATGTGGAATTACTGGGTTTGGTTGGCGACAACAACACATGGAATCGCTCAAAAGGTTTTCACAGTGTGGTAGATAACTTCCCAGAAATTGAAATGGTGGCACAACAAAGTGCAGATTTCGACCGCAACAAAGCAATGGAAGTGTTGGAATCTATCTTACAATCTCATCCAAATATTGATGCTGTATTTTGTGGAAACGATGCCATGGCAATGGGTGCTTATCAAGCTTTGTTGGCTGCTGGTAAAGCCGAAAGTATTATGATTTTCGGTTTTGATGGTGCAGATGATGTTCTTCAAGCGATTAACGATAACAAGATAGAAGCGACAGCCATGCAATCGCCAAAACTTATGGCTCAAAAAGCCGCAGAATTTGCAGACCAATACATCAAAGGAAATAAGGATTTTGAAAAGAAAATTCCTATTGCAGTCGAAGTAGTTACGCAAAACAACATAGAGAAATTTGCTATAAAATGATAAAAGCATAGGAAATGATTAAAAGAATCAAAATCGCTGTTGGTATCTTATTGATATGCTTAATTGCTTACAATTCTGTGTACTTCGAAGCATTGGATGAAAAGAAATTGTCAGAAACAAAAGAGGACTTTTCACCCAAAGCTTTTGCCCAAGAATTAATGCAAACTCAAATTAATAATGTGCCTGCATTAGAAGCTTCAGCATATTTTGCTCAACTCGATTCCAACTTTAATTCATTTACGAAAGAACATGGAAAAACACTTGGCGTGAGTAATTATCGATACTTTATGCTCGAAGGCAAAGGAAAAGTGTTAGCCATTGAAGATGAAAATGTGCGATTAGACATTGAAGGTTTAGACAGCCAAAGCATTCTTCTAGCCACTGATTTTATTTTTGGAAATACCCTTCGAGATGCTTCTGGTTTGGTAAGTATTAGCGATTATGCGAATACAATGGATTTTAACAATATCTCAGTCGAGATGAATCACATAGTAAAAAATGAGATCATTCCTCCTTTTATGAAACAGGTTTCAGAAGGGCAATCGGTCAATTTTAAAGGGGCACTCAGATTAAATATCGAAGAAAAACAAACTGATGAACTTCGTGTAATCCCCATTTCATTAGCAATCACTTCTAATAATCCTTAATCCAATTTATATGACCGCAGAACAGCCGATATTAACTGCCCAAAACATTACCAAAAAGTTCGCTGGAACAGTCGCTTTAGATCAGGTAAACCTCGAAGTGTATAAGGGGAAAGTAAATGTGATTGTAGGAGAAAACGGTGCAGGAAAATCTACATTGATGAAGATTCTCTCTGGAGTTTACAATACCTATGAAGGCAAATTATTTTTGGATGGAGAGGAAGTTAGTTTTAAAACTCCGCGAGAAGCAAACGACAAAGGCATTGCAATTATCCATCAAGAATTAAACCTTATCCCCTATTTAAGCATCACAGAAAACATCTTTTTAGGCCGTGAGCTAGTCAACAAATTTGGTTTTCTAGATTATGAGACCATGCATGCTCAATCTAGAGAATGGCTAAAAAAATTAGACTTTAATATCGATCCCAAGACAAAAGTGAGCAAACTTAGAATTGGTGAACAACAACTCATTGAAATTGCAAAAGCGCTTTCATTAAATGCCCGAGTTATTATTATGGATGAACCCACTTCGGCAATTTCAGATTCTGAGGTGGAAATCTTGTTTCGAATTATTGAAGACATTAAGAAGAAAGATGTCGCTATTTTATATATCTCCCATAAACTTGATGAATTATTCAAAATTGCAGATCGGTTTATTGCTCTTAGAGATGGGCAAATGGTGGGCAAAATCGAAGATGTATCTCATGTGAAAAAGGAAGATTTGATTCGCTTTATGGTAGGTAGAGATATCAAAAACACTTTTCAAAGAACAAAAATACCTTATGGGGAAGAAATTCTGAGAATTGAAGATTTGAGTTTTTACAAGAATCTGAATACCGAAGACTTTTGGGTGCAAAATGTTTCTCTAAGTGTTAGAAAAGGTGAAATACTCGGCATCTTTGGTTTAATGGGTGCAGGTCGCACAGAACTTTTCGAAGCTATATTTGGGCTGCATCCCAACAGAGTAACTGGTAAAATTTACATCGAAGGAAAAGAAGTGAAGATTAATTCTGTGTGTGATGCGATAAAAGCAGGCTTAGGTTTAGTGCCCGAAAATCGTAAAAAAGATGGGCTTGTACTGCAAATGAATATTGCTAAAAACATCAGCATGGCAGATACTGAACAAGTTGTAAAAAGTAGCTTTCTGAATGATGTACTTGAGTGTAAACTTGCGAAGTATTACATCAACAAAATCAATATAAAAACCACTTCTGAAAAGAACATCACTAAAAATTTAAGTGGTGGTAATCAACAAAAAGTAGTTATTGGAAAATGGTTAGCCACTTGCCCCAAAGTACTTTTTTTAGATGAGCCTACTCGCGGTATCGATGTAAATGCCAAAAACGAAATATATCATTTGATAGAGCAACTTGCCAAAGAGGGATTGGCTGTGGTTGTAGTTTCATCGGAACTACCTGAAATAATGACCATTTCAGATAGAATTTTAGTGATGAGTCAGTCTAAGATAGATACTGAATTTAAAAGTGCAGAAGCTAACGAAGATGCTATAATGACGGCTGCTATTAAATAAGAAATATGAAAATGAAAGAAAAATTAGCTCAATTTAAATCAATAATAGCCCTGCTGCTGCTTTGCATTGTGCTATCTATTATGTCAGACAAGTTTTTGACAGTGGATAACGCTTGGAATGTAATGCGGCAAATTTCCGTAAATATCTGTATCTCTGTAGGCATGACGCTAGTTATTTTATCTGGCGGAATTGATCTATCTGTTGGTTCTATATTGGCATTGAGTAGTGCCATTGCAGCAGGCCTTTTAAAGTATGGAGTCGAATTCCAATCGATGAATTTGTTTATAGGATTCACATTGTTGGGCGCTGTAGTTACTGGTACTACTGTAGGTAGTGGTTTGGGTGTTTTCAATGGATTTATGATTACAAAATTCAAAGTTCCTCCCTTTGTAGCAACATTAGCTATGCTTACCATTGCTCGCGGACTTACCATGCTTTGGACGGGCGGCTATCCGATAACGGGTTTAAATCCTAGTTTTGCTTTTTTAGGCACTGGCTGGTTTTTAGGTATCCCGATGCCTGTTTGGATTTCTGCTGTTATTGTAGGGATTGCCATCATTATAACAAACTACACGCAATTAGGTCGATATATTTATGCCATTGGAAGTAATGAAAGTGCAGCTCGTCTTTCAGGTATAAAAATTAAGAATGTAAAAGTTTGGGTGTATACGATTGCCGGAGCTTTGTCGGCTATTGGTGGGCTAATCGTTACTGCCCGTTTAGACTCTGCCCAACCCAATGCAGGTTTGAGTTACGAACTAGATTCTATTGCTGCTGTGGTAATTGGAGGTACTTCCCTATCTGGTGGTTGCGGAACAATTTTAGGCACTGTACAAGGTGCATTAATTATCGGTGTGCTCAACAATGGACTTGTGTTGCTCAATGTCTCTCCTTTTTGGCAACAAGTTGTAAAAGGCATGGTCATACTCGTAGCTGTTATTCTCGACAAAGCAAGTAGAAAAGACGATTGATTTTTTAAAGCTTAAATTCTCTAAAGATGTCTTCTAAAGAAATATTTATATTGACTGTTGATCAAAGTACAAGCGGTACAAAAGCGATAGTTTTTAATCAAGATGGAGAACTGATCACAAAAACTACCATTCCGCTTCAATCTTATTATCCACAAGTGGGTTATGTAGAACAGTCTCCTATTGAGATATATCAAACAGTGATAGAAGCAGTAAAAACCTGTACTGAGCAGTTTGAAGCTTTATATCCAAATCAAACTCACAATATAGTGAGTTGTGGTATTACCAATCAGAGGGAAACTTTTGTGGTTTGGGATGAAAATGGTGAGCCACTGCATCAAGCCATTGTTTGGCAATGTAAGCGTTCTATCGAGACTTGTAATAGATTACATCTTCAAGGTTTAGAGTGTGAAATAAAATCACGAACTGGTTTAAAAATCGACCCTTATTTTTCGGCTACAAAACTGATTCATTTATACGAAAATGATGCTTGTGTGAGGGAGAAAATCGAAGCAGGTAATGCTTACTTCGGTACTGTAGATACTTGGTTACTTTATAAGCTTACTAATGGTGGAAAATACATTACAGACCATACCAATGCTTGTAGAACTTTATTCTACAATATTTTTGAGCTTAAGTGGGATGAGTTTTTATTAGACAAATTCAACCTAAGTAAATTAAATCTACCTGAGGTTTGCCATTCTTCGTGCCACTTCGGTGTATCCGATTTTGAAAAAATATTTGATCGCCCAATACCTATTACCGGAATGATTGGTGACTCACATGCTGCTGCGTTTGGTGAAGCTTGTTACTCAGAAGGGACAGCAAAAGTAACACTCGGAACAGGTTCTTCCATTTTATGGAATACGGGAAACAAACCTGTATCTTCTAATTCCGGAATGGTAACTACCATTTGTTGGAGCATAGAAAACCGCATCAATTACGCTTTAGAAGGAGTAATTGTAAGTTGTGGAGCCACCATCGAATGGTTAAAAAAGCAGTTGGGAATTTTAACAGATAGCATTGAAACAGAAAGTATTGCACAGTCTTTAGAAAGTTGCGAGGGTGTATACATAATCCCTGCATTTAGTGGCATGGGCGCACCACATTGGAAAATGAACTGGAAAGCTTCTATCCATGGACTTACTTTTAAGTCTAATAAATCGCATATCGTTCGAGCTGCTTTGGAGTCAATCCCCTATCAAATAAAGGATGTGATAAGTGTGATGGAGCAAGAGGCACAGACATCATTAAAAGAATTGAAAGCAGATGGCGGCATCACCCAAAATGGCTTTCTCATGCATTTTTTAACGGATTTGCTAGGTACCAAAGTTGTAAATATTGGCATTACAGATGTTTCGGCTTATGGTGCTGCGCTAATAGCTGGATTAGGTGCTGGCATTTGGCAAAACATAGAAGATTTCCCTAAAAACAACAAAGCCCAAGTTTTCATCCCTTCGGAAGATACCGATTCCATTAAAGAAGCGTACGTTGGATGGCAAAAGGTAATTAGTGATGTTTTGGTTTGATAAAGACGTTTTTATGAGTATGTAATTTATTAATTAGATAAACCTTCCTCAAAGAAAAAGTAGTCGGGATCAGGTTTAAATCTTGGGTCTATCTTATGTAATTCTTTAAGCGTCCATCCATTGGGAGGAGGCTCTGGTATACTATCTGGTACTGGAGCATGAAAAAGCATCACACTCTGGCTTGGGTATTCTACAGGAAATTTAACATAGTATTTTTTCCTTACTTTATCAGAATAATCTTCAGGTGCCAGACTCATACCAAGGTAGGATTTCCCTTTGAATTTTATTTCCCATTCAGCATAAGGTCCACCGTTAGATGGAATACCCACACTTAATGAGGAATATGTATATCTCTGCTCAAGGGTAGATGTCCAATAATCGAAAATATTATATACAGGAACTATACCTATTAAAAGAGTAAATATGATAATATTTAAAACTTTTTTATTTTTCATTCAATCAATTATTATGAATTTATTCTTGTTAGAACAGTATCAAATCTTATATAGTACAAGTCAATAATTAGTTGTGGACTAATTTATACTTATTCAAACCTACAAAAAACTAAATGATATACACAATTGAAAAAGCCAAGCTTGTAACAGAACAATTAAGGAAATTTACTACTGCTTATACGCATCATGTTGTTGGACAATTTGCTAATATAGAATTCTGGATAGATGAAGTACAAGTTGCCCTAAATGCTATTGATGAATACGGCAAAAGGTTTACAAATATTCGTGATGCTCAACAAGCATGGATAGAAGCTCATGGCACAGAAGTATACGACTATTGCCCGATGTGTGGTGGAAAGTGTGAATTGAGTGATGGTACTCCAAAACCTCCAATTAGAACTTCTAGCACAGATTTAAAAGAAGCAAGAAAAGCTCTAGTTGATGCAGCTTATTACTTTTTAATTCGCTGTTTCAAAATTGCTTTGCTAGATCAAACTGAATTGGAAAAACTATGTACCAAAATCGGAACTAGTATCGACCCATTTGATTTAGAGATTAGAGAATGATCAGTAAGATTATATTCTTGAATTTTTTGGTAGCTATGATTTTCTTGCTCAATGTATTGGTTTACTATTGTATCTGCCCTCTTAAGTGTGATAATCATGCTATATTTTTCTTTAATGATTGAATCTCCTAAAAAGCATCATGGTATATTGGGTTATTTCGTTCTCCAATAGCTGATAGATGCTTTTTATTTATACTTAACCAATTCGTCTCATTGTACTCTACTTCTACTTGATAACTTCCTCTATAAGGTACAAAAAACAATTTTGAAATTGTGCCTCTATATGATTAATAATTCTCATAAGAATTGCTTGTAAAAAAAGATATAAGTGAATTATAAATAGGTACTGCGAGAGCAATAGTTATAATTGGAAATAAATATTTTTCTAATACTTTTTTCATCACTCCTTACTTTGGTTTATCTATTATCTCTAGAAATTAAATATTAAATGATACTCCGTAAAGATACCACAGCGTAAATAGCTTACGAAGCAGCGTCCTTATTTTGTAAATAAAAAGCTTACAATGGATTTGATAAAATTTATTGATTATTATAGATCAGAAGATGCTTGTAGGCACAAGTTCAAGGAAATACGTGACAAACAGGGCATTGTGTGCAAGAAATGCGGTGGCACAGCACACTATTGGTTGAAAGGTAAGCAGATGTACCAGTGCATAGACAATACGTGCAGGTTCCGTACGAGCCTCCGTAGTGGTACGATCATGGAATCCTCCAAGCTGCCTTTCCGTTATTGGTTCATCACCATGTACCTGATGGGCAGTACAAAAAAAGCCTGTTCTGCTTATTATGTTCAACGCCAACTGGGGCATAATCGCTATGAACCGATATGGCAGATGATGCACAAGATAAGGAGCGCCATGGGTACAAGGGACAACTGTTACCTTCTGGGTAGTCATGGTGAGGTGGAGATAGACGAGGGCTTTTTCGAGACCATTGTAGAAGAGGAGGAAAAGTCTGATGAGAGGAAACGGGGGCGTGGCAGTCAGAAACAGACGATGTCCATCGTTTTTGCCCAGACTGAACATGTAGGGACGCCAAGATGCTTACCGATGGTTATCCAACATATCGTGCCTTGCAAGAAGAGTTCAAGGAGATGCGGACAGAGAAGATATCCTCAAAGGAAGCACATATCAAGTTGCCTTGGGTACATACGGCAATAGGTAATGCCAAAAAAGTATTGCAGGGTATCTATCATCATGTAAGACCTGAATATCTACAAAATTATCTGGACGAGTTCTGCTATAAATTGAACAGGACTTATTTTGGTAACAAGATTTTTGATAGGTTATTGGTAGCCTGTACACTAACTTAGCTTGGGGTTAGTTTGCCGAGTATCATTTTATTTATTTTGTCCAACTCAAATTTAATGTTAATAGCAATTTCTTGTATAGTATTCAGGTAATACATCCTTATTTCACTATAAACATCTACTAATCAGCAGAAATATGGATTCAATATTCCGACTTTTGGATACTTCTGACAGATGTAAACATGCGAAATTTGTCTTTTCAAATAAATAGTTATTCAGATATGAAAGTAACATTGATTACAGGAGCCTCAGGCGGTATAGGAAAAGCCATTGCCTTTGAATTTGCAGCAAAAGGACATCACCTTTTGCTGGTAGCAAGAAACAAAGAAAAACTATCCACTATTTGCTCTGAACTTCATGTAAAATTCAAAATAGAAGCACATTACATAACAGCAGATTTATGTGATAAAAATTCGCCACAATTCATTTATGAAGAAAGCAAAAGAAGAGGTTTATCCATTAATATATTGGTTAACAATGCAGGTAAGGGGTCTTCTGGCGAGTTTTATAAAAACATTTTAGATAGTGAGCTTGAGATTATCCAATTAAATAATGCCAGTTTGGTAGCGCTTTCTCACTATTTTGTAAAAGATATGATCGCTAAAAAGAGTGGATATATAATCAATATTGCATCTATGATTGCCTTTATCCCAAGTCCTTATATGGCAGTATATGCTGGTTCAAAGCATTTTTTGAAAACATTTACCTATTCTTTTGCTGAAGAATGTAAACCGTATAATGTAAAAGTAATGTTATTTAGCCCGGGGCTTACTACCTCCAATTTCATGAATACCAAAGAAAATAATAATGACTGGGGAAAAACTCTTACAGCAAACAGTAATACACAAACACCTGAAGAAGTTGCTAATGAATTAATGATTGCATTTGGAAAAGAAAAAGTGTTTCATGTATCTGGAAGTAAGAATAGATTTTTCGTGAAAATGACTGGATTAATGTCTCAGCGATTTATTGCCAAGACATTTGGAAAACAAAAGCGAAATCAGATGGGATTAAAATAATTATATTTATAACAGTATTGGTTATGGAAACAATTAGGGTTAAAAATATAGCACAATGTCATCAATTAATGGGGATTTCAAAACCGAAACATCCATTATTCAGCATATTAAGATTTGAAGACATCAACCAATACACGGTCGAAAAACAAATTCGGGTAATCTTTGATTTTTATCAAATTGCCCTTAAAATAGATTGCCCAGGTAAATTAGTTTATGGGCAAACTCCTTATGATTTTGATGAAGGTGTTTTATCTTTTTTTGCACCTAAACAGGTAAATATTTTAGATCCAGGATGGCTTTTCCCAAAAACAGGTTGGTTAATCACTCTACATTCCAATTTTTTAAGGTCGTTTTCTTTGGATAGGAAAATAAAAGAATATGGATTTTTTGACTATGCTGTAAATGAAGCATTGATATTATCAGAAGATGAGGAAACGACAATAGAGACTATTCTGCGGCAGATAGAGAAGGAATACTATTTACCTATTGATAATTTCAGCCAAGAGGTGATAATTACTAATCTTGAATTATTACTTACCTATTGTAATCGCTATTATAATCGTCAATTTATTACTCGAAAAGCTGTCAACAACAGTTTGTTAGGGAAGATAGAACAGCTTTTGAATCATTACTTTGAAAATTCATCTGTTCAAAAAGGTTTGCCGTCTGTAGAGTTTTTAGCATCTGAGTTAAACTGCTCGCCAAAATATTTAAGTGATTGTTTAAAACAAATCACTGGAATGACGGCACAACAGCACATTCACGACAAACTGATTGAGAAAGCTAAGGAAAAACTCTCAACCACCGAACTTTCTATAAGTGAAATAGCCTATGATTTGGGGTTTGAGTATTCGCAGTCGTTTAGCAAGTTATTTAAGAACAAAACCAATACGAGTCCAACAGAATTTAGAATGCGATTCCATTAATACATAAATTACCTTTATTTTATTATTTTATTCAGATGAAACAATTCATATTTATTCTAATTTGTTTGTGTTTTTTCACTTTTGTAAGCTTTGCTCAGGTTGTAATTAATGGGAAAATCAAAAATTATGATGGAGATTCAAAAATCCATTATCAAGCTACGCAAGAAGGAATCTTATCCCCTGTACTTAAATCTAAAGTAGTTAAACCAAATAAAGATGGAAGATTTAAAATTGAATATATAAACAAAGGAGTAGGAACCACTAGAATACATTTTAAGCATTTAATTTTTCATTTTATTCATGATGAAAACTCCCAACTTAACTTTGAAATTGATCAGAATAAAATCAAATTCCCTGAAGCTGAGAATCGAAGTCGCGAAAGTATTGACTTTGTTAGAGATTCTATAAAACAACTGGCTCTTGAAGTAATTGAAGGAGATTTTGCGGAAATAAATCGTTTCAATAATAACTCTATGCGCACGTCTACAATTTCTACTTTCCGCGTTTCAGGTTGCAGTCTTTCACTTATGGTTCAAAAGTTATCTACTCCTAAAGATGTAGTTGATTATATTGATTCATTAACTCAAATAGAGCTCACACAAATTAATCAACTAAGTAACCAATTACTTATAGAACATCCAGAAAAATCCCAAAAAACTGAAGAAATTAAGCAGTTTTTAACTAGTCAAGTTCGAGCCTTTTACGGAAGTGTTTTTCTCAATGGAATGCTTTTAAAAAGGATAGAACAAAATAGTTTATTGAATGAAAATCCTATTGTTCCTCACACAATTTACAATGATGAATGGATAAAGCTAACAGAAGATTTTTTTACAGGAATAACCAATAACATTAAGCCGACAGCAAACAGCTTTGAGTTCAATGAATTTATTTCGAATTTAACATATACATTGGAAAACTATAAAGACATACAGTTAAGTCAAGCAACTATCTCAAATGATGAACTAGTAATTGAACGATTGTTGCAGCCTAAACTCCGTTTGTTAGATTCTCTTTCATTGTTGGATAGTAGCGTAGTCTTTGCCTATAAACTCGAAAATCTTAATCGATTTCTTAATACACAAACATTTTACTCACCGACTCTGCTTTATGCTGTTCATCAAATGAAAAAACAGTTCCCTAATTCTAAATACTTTTCTGAATTTGATAATGAAATAGAAAAATTAGAAGCTTATGTAACATCTTCTTCTGAGCAGTTTGACAGAGCCAAAGTGATCGAAACAGAGTATTTACATTTTCTTGATTTATTAGAGCAATTTAAAGGAGAAAATGTTTTTATTGATGTTTGGGCTACTTGGTGTGCCCCTTGTGTGGAAGACTTTAAGTATAAAAGTGTGCTTAAACCATATATAGACAAAGAAAAAATAACTGTACTTTACATTTCGATTGATAAAAAAAAATGGAAGAGGAAATGGAAAGAAAACATGAAGTTTAATCAACTAGAAGGCTATCATGTTCTTGCAGATGAAATTCTGATTAAAGATATGTGGGCGTTTCTTGGTGGTAGAGAAGGCGTAATTCCCAGATATGCCATTGTCGATAAAAGTGGCAAAATAATATTGTCAGATGCAGCAAGACCAAGTAATCGCAACAAATTAATTGATCAACTTAATAAGTTATCATTATAATTACCCAATTAAGCTGATCAACATTTCTTATTTAACAACAAATCCCTGTAATAGGAATGCCATGTAATGGTAAATGTCTATAATCATCTAGCTACAGTTCTAAACTCATTTTATACCTATATCTCTAATGCACTTTTTAAAATGTCTGTAATATTTGCAGGGCTCACTTTAGATATTTTAATAGACTGGCAAGCATTAAAAATAGCAAATTTTTGTACAGTTTTAATAAATGGTTCTAACCAATTGCCAACATCGTTTTGTCTTTTATCGATGTGTAAATGTATAATCTCGAAAACACTCTTTTTACGATGTGCTTTACAATCAACACGACCGATAAATTCATCTCCAAATAGAATAGGCAAACAAAAATAACCATATTGTCTTTTTTCTTTAGGTAGGTAACACTCAATTTTGTAATCAAAATTAAAAAGTTGTTCTGCACGATCTCGATGTATAATTGAATTATCAAAAGGAGATAACAAATGAATATGCGAAGATGATTTTTTGACCTTATTTTCTAAGAGTGTACTGAGCGCAAAAATTGTAGGTAATCCATCGATTTTTACTTCTTGTACAGTATGTTGTTCAATCATATTTAGTAGAACTTGCTCAACATTTTTTCGCAAAATTCTACCTGCTTTTAAATGTGTTATCTGCTTAACAGTTGTAAAACCATAAGCGCGTAAATAGGTATTTACCAAATAATCAGCGAATTCCATCGGGCTAGGTTCAGTTGTATCAATTGTGCTCGGTAATACTCTTTCGGTTAAATCATAGATTTTTTCCATGCCATTCCGCCCGCATATCATTAAATCACCTTGCATAAATAGTTTTTCAAGTGCTACTTTAGTTGGTTTCCAGTTCCACCAACTTCCTTTTCTTTTTTCTGTAGTCTTAAAATCTCTTGTTTTTTGCGGACCATCTAACCTAATTTTATCAATTACATAACTTAGCGTTTTAGGATCGACATTTTTGTAATAGCGAGTTTCTCCCCTCTTAAACTGAAGCATTTGAGGTATAGCATAGCGAAAATCTCTAATTGGCAGGTAAGAAGCAGCATGAAACCAGTATTCAAATACTTTACGATCTTCTACCAACTGCTCTAAATATTCTATTTTGTAGTCTGGCACTCGTGTCCATAAAGTATGGTGGTGTGCACGTTCAACAACTGCTAAAGTATCTATTTGAATATAGCCCAGATGTTCTAATGCAGATAATACCGCTTTTTTACCTTTTCCAAATGGTTGTTTGCTTCGTATCCCTTGGCTTTGCAAAGTTGCTCGCTGAAGTTGTTTAATCATCAAATCTTTCTAAGTTTAATAATGCATTAAAGTATCCTAACCAAAATGAATGCAAAGTTCAAGCTGGTTGAAATCGTATTTTAGCCCTAGAAATGTTTTTGTATATTTTTGATAATGTTAGAAAACTTATTCCACTTTTAAAATTATCAATCAAGCTTTTTCTAACTTATCAAGTTAATCCTTTAGACAAATTCTCTGAATTAGATTTAATCTAGTATGTTGATATTTCGGTTAATTGATGATAAATGAATCTATAAATACTCTTACAGATTTATGCAAAAAATGAAGTTCTGGTTATGCCCTTCTCCATGTTACTTATTTTTTATATTTTTAATTAAGTAAAGTGTTATAAACCAATGCAAATACAAGCACCTTTAAACTTATCTAAATACATTAAGCACTATTTATTTCTCCAAAGTAACAACATAAATGAGAATAGATATAGGCTTTTTAGTAATGGAAATTGCGGATTAGTATTTACATTGAACAATAATTATATTCTAGTAAATAATGTTATTATCCCCCATGCTGCTCTGTTTGGACAGTTCGATTCCTTTGTAGATTTAGAGTTTTCAAAAGGTACCAAAGCATTAGTGATAGTTTTTCAGCCATATGGCTTATATTATTTTTCAAAGATACCCACCTCAGAAGTTAAAAACAGTATCGTTGAAGCTAAAGATGTTTTGGGTAAACATTTAATAGAATTACACGAAATAATTGCATCCTCAAAATCCATCCTTAACATCATCAATCTTCTTAATAAACACTTCTTAGAGTTACTGCCACCTCCAAAAGAAAAAATACTTATAGACCAAATTGTATATGATATTATACACTCAAAAGGAGAATACACCATTGGAGATATAATTAACAATTATGCTATTCATGAAAAGAAATTACAGCGTCTGTTTTCTCAAACAATTGGTTTATCACCTAAAAAATTTCTTAAAATAGCCCGCTTACACTATTTCATTGACCTTTTAAAAAACACAGAAAACCTAACGGCAAACGCTTATTTAGCTGGTTTCTACGATCAATCTCACTTGGTAAAAGACTTTAAAGCATTAACAGGAATAACACCAAAAGAATACTTAAGGTCATCAAAATTAGCAGTTAACCTAATTGAATTATAAATGTCGGTTTTTTACAATTATCTAAGGGTATTCTCATAGAGATTTGAAAATAAAAAACAACATGCACAAACTTAAAGTTGCTACAGCACAATTTGAAAATGTTAGTGGAAACAAAGATGCCAACATAGCCACAATTAAAAAACTGGCCTCAAAAGCTTCAGTCCAGGGAGCTGATGTTATTGCATTCCATGAATGCTCGATACATGGTTATACTTTTGCTAGAAATTTGAGTAGAAATGAGATATTTGATCTTGCAGAATTTTTACCTGAAAGTTCAACAGTAAAGAAAATTCAAGAAATCGCAAAAGAATACAACATTCACATCTTAACTGGAATGTTTGAAAAAGATAGTTTGGGAGACATTTACAAAGCTCATTTATGTATAAATAAAGACGGTATTGTTGGTAAATACCGAAAAATACATCCCTTTATTAACCCACATGTAAAGCCAGGAAATTCATATTGTGTTTTTAATATAAATGGTTGGAAATGTGGAATTTTAATATGTTATGACAACAATGTGATTGAGAATGTAAGAGCTACAAAGTTATTGGGTGCCGATGTCATTTTTATGCCACACGTTACAATGTGCACCCCTTCTACCCGACCTGGAGCAGGGTTTGTTGACCCAAAACTATGGGAGAACAGAGAAAATGACCCAACTTCATTACGTCTTGAGTTTGAAGGAATGAAAGGAAGAAAATGGTTGATGAAATGGCTACCTGCAAGAGCTTATGACAACAGTATATATGCCGTATTTTCGAATCCTATCGGGATGGATGATGACCAACTTAAAAATGGACATTCTATGATTATAGACCCTTATGGAGATGTTGTAGCAGAATGTACCTCGTTTGAAAATGAAATCGCGATTGCCACACTAAAGCCAGAGGCCATACAAAAAGCCGGAGGCACAAGATATATTAAAGCACGAAAACCTGAGCTTTACAAAAATATTATTGGTAAAGAACATAATTCAGAACAGAAGGTTAGCTGGTTATAATTAAGCCGATCTAAACAATTTAGATCGGCTCAAATATTGGATTTAAATCTTTATCTATGTAATTAGACAGGAAAGCATTTCCAATAATATTGATCCTATATTAGTTTGTAGTCATATTATATACATAGGTTCCGGCATCGTCTGCTGAAACTTCATCATCAATCTTGGTAAGTTCCCATTGCAGTGATACACTGGTTGTCTCATTAGTTAATGTACCACCTGTAATGGTTACAGATCTGGTATCATCGCCACTTGTAAAAGTAACAACAGTACTGTTGATGCTGAATGTACCCGAAGTACCAATACTTGGCTGGTAAGTAGCCGATCCAGAAGCTGTATAACCATCTGGGTTGCCGTCTTTGTCAAAAGTAACCACCAAAGTATAATCTGGTACTGGATCTATTGTGCTTCCATCTAAAGTGGCTGACTCTAATGTGAGCGTGATGCTCACTGCTTCTGGTTCTGGATCGTCATCATCTTTACAACCAACCATTATAAGTAATAATGAAAATGCTAACAGGCTAAATAGATTTTTTGAATAATTCATAGTTCTTGATCTTTGAGTTTAATTTTTTTATTCTTTAATTATCCTTATTAAATACTTTTATTAGCTGCTGAAAACTCATAAGAATTCAGCTCAATAAAATATATACCTGACTGATGCCATCTTTACTTGGATTAAAGTCTGTTATTCTATAAAAGTATTCTGGTGTATAAATATTCTCTTCTGTATTTAAATTCATAGAATAAGCATAATCTAAACGACTTCCAATAGAAGCTTTAAGCCAATCTAGATTTACTTCTTGAGCGACAATAGAACAGGTATTGAAAATAAAAAGTAGTAAATAAAAGCTGCTACAAGCATTAAGTCTTTTTTTATACAACAGTAATTTTTCTCTATTCACAGCGAATTTTTAGTTTAAAAAAGGAATCTATTATTTATAGAATATACCTATATGCATGAAAAAACGCCTTTTTGGGAATAGATTGTACTAATTATAGAAATATTGTAAATAATTGAATAGTCAAGTCTTAATTTGATGAGTTGTTATGTTTGGTGACTACCTCCAAAAAACAATTCTATAATCTTTATTTAAATTAACCATTAAATTAACTTTTATAGGTTAATTGTATTTTATATATTTAACCATCTTAATTTATTTTAAAGGTTAAATATGCATTTGGATTCAGGAAATTACAAAGGAACTTATAAGCTTATTGGAGGTGAGATTTGTTTTGATTTTACTAACACAATCAGTTGGAGAGAAACTGATCACCCTCACGAATGGTTCGATATTGAAGAAAACTTAGCTCAATGGGCTCAAATAACTGGAATTTTAGATTGTAACCAATCTAGGCAATTGCTTCATTCAACTAAAGACTTTAATAATGAGCTTGAACAGTTAAAAAAAACAAGATTATTTTTATATAACCTTTTTAATAGCCAAATCACACAAGGTTTTATTTCCAATGATGCCCTCCACAAATTAAGCCTACTCACCCAAAAAGCAAATAGTCACCAAATTCTTTCACCCTCACCTAGTGGTTATATTTGGTCTTGGCAACAAGGTATAAAACCGAGTGAGCTTATACTTTTTTCTGTTCTCAAATCTGCTTCTGATGTACTAACTCGAGGAGATTTATCAAGAATTAAAAAGTGCCCATCTTGTCAATGGTTATTTCTTGATACTAGTAAAAATAAGCGTAGAAGGTGGTGTACTATGGAAGATTGCGGTAATCGCCATAAAGTGAATGCTTTCAATAAAAGAAATAAAAGCAAATAAACATCGAACCCAAATAAGCTTTTTTTATGAATTGGAGTTATCAAATTCCTCCACACTTATATTTTGTGGCTTCTGCCATTTTCCATTATCTTGGGCCTTCTTTTGCTGTATTATTATTTACAAGAGTTTCTGTAGATGGAGTAGCTTGGTTGAGGATACTCTCAGCAGCCATAATATTTGCAATTTGGAGAAGACCTTGGAACACTTTTATGCATGTTAATATAAAAGTTCGGTATCTTATAATCGCATTGGGAGTTACATTTGCCTTAATGAATTACTCCTTTTATTATGCTATTGATAAACTACCTTTAGGGACTGTAGCTGCCATTGAGTTTATTGGGCCAGTTCTCTTAGCCTTAACAGGAACAAAAACATTCCGAAACTTATTTGCACTGGCATTGACTACAACGGGAGTATGGTTTTTAACTGATGCTCGCATCGAAGGTGAGCTTGAAGGATTCTTTTGGGCTTTTGTCAATGCAATTTGCTTTATTGTATATATTATTTTAGCTCACCGTCTGTCTTCTATAGATGCCCAAACCAAATCAGTAGACCGTTTAGGTGCCTCTGTGATTTTTGCTGCTGTAATGATTACGCCATTGGGTATCGAAGGTGCATTGCCAGCTTTTACAAATACTGTTGCCATACTTGCAGGAATTGGTGTGGGGATTTCCTCGTCTGTTATTCCCTATGTATTAGACCAATTGGCAATGAGTAAATTATCACGGGCAACTTATTCCCTATTTGTAGCTTTATTACCAGCAACTGCTGTAATAATTGGCATTATAGTTTTAAAACAAATTCCCACTTCCGTAGAAATTGCTGCTGTAACAGCAATTATATCTGGCGTACTCATTTCGCAGGATAAAAAACAAGACAACAAGTAAAGTGTAAATTTGGACTTATGCTTGTAATCAAAAGACTACTAAAAGTATCTAATTAAAAATACCAAAATCCGTAATTTTGATAAAAAGCAGGTTAGTAATAAGCCTATCTCTTAAATTCAATTGCAGGTTTCTAGCTTAGAAAAGAGTATTATCCACCAAAATACAAGTAAATTATACTCTTTTTCTATTATATTTATATACGAGTCAAAGTCTAGACTGATTCTTACAAGCACGCACTATTTGCATTGAAATAATTTCTGTTTACAGATATAACGATAATTTAACTCTAAGAAGCGAATCCAATACCTTTAAAAAAGATAGTTATGCCTAAAAAAAAATTTGCTACCGCATTACTTTATTTCCTTTTTTCACAAGCATACTGCCAAAGTAATTTGCCATCAACTTCTCCAATTGTTATCAATGCTTCTATATTAGATACAATTGAAATAAAGTTAAATTCAACTGTGATGCATATGCAATGGCTTAATGACACCATCGAGGTTTGTATTCAAAATAAAAATTTAAAAATGGATACAACTGTAACACGGGCACTTCGTGAATCTTTTAATGATAGTACAATATTAACTTCACAAGAAGACATAGATGATTTTCTACTATCTATGAAGACAGGAGCACAAAATTGTTATTCATATGCACTTGAAAAGTATTTTGATAATAATGAAGCTATTAACCAGAATATCTTCGGAAAATCAACACATATTGGCAGAAAAACAGGGGATAAGATTTTAGCTAATTATTTTAAAGAAATTCATCAACTCTCGACTAGTCCGAAGCGAAATTTAAAGGCTACAATTCCGAATGATGCCCTACTTGCTTTTATTAATAAATCTGGCTGGGCAATCCATTATGTATATTATCGTGATGATATATTTTATTCTAAAAATGGGTCTTTTAAACCAATAGAATTTCAATCTTTAAAGAAGTTTTTAAAGAAACATTATTGGGATACAGAAAAAATTATATTCTATAAAATTGATGAAGAAAAAATAAAAAGTACTTGAGCGTAACTAGGAAAACATACCGCTCATATTCAAAACATTAAAGATGAAATTGAAAGTAAAATAGAAGAAGGGACTTTTACAATCCCTTCAAACTTTTCTTTTTTACTCATTAGTGGTTTCTAAATATTCTTTTACTGTACCCTGCCTCAAGTCTATCATAAAATGATCAGCAGGTTTGCCATTTAAAAAGTGATCTAGAATTTCGAAGAATTCTTTGAGCTGAGTAGTTAGTTCATCTTTTGATTCTACAGTTTTATAAGCCTTAATAAGCTGCTGGTATAATTCTAACTGTTCTTCCGAAATATCATTTAAAGCTAGTAAGTCTGCATTTCGGATTTTGTAGAAGTCTATCAATAAATCGTAGCCAAAAAATTGGTCTGCCTCGTTAGGTAATTCCACATCTATAATACCAGCAATTTCTCTCAAATTCTTTTCTGTAATAAAGCTCTTTATAGGTTCTGGCCAATCATTTAAAAAACGTAATCGCACTAACTCTTTCAAATGCCAAAGCATAAAATCGTGGTAAGAATCCACTTCCAAAATCGATCGATCCCACAGATTATCTTCACCTAGACTTTTCAGAAAATCATATTCAATTTCATAGAGAGCAAACAATTCTTTAAATCGAGGTACAGAATCAATTTTCACTGTTTCAACTTCAATTTTATTATCTGAGTGAACAGTAAGGATTTTATATCCCGGTTGGTATGCCGCCAAAGAAGGTGTTTGAATATTCACCAAGATGTTTCCTTCTGAACTCGTCCGGATTCCTGTATCGTTAATGTGCATATGTCCTGCCACATGTATTTGAATTCCAGCATCAGCAAATACTTTTGCGATGCGTTCTTCTGGTACTCGAGCTAATTGCCACTTGTTTTCACCCAGTAATAACTTGAGTATCGGCGAAGCATCATCGTTAAAATCCACCATCGGGTAATGACTGAATGCGATTACAGTTTTACCACGAGTTTCCGCTTGCTCAAACACCTTCGAAATCCAGCTAATTAGGTAATCTTTGTTATCAGAAAGATTGTTGAAACCCAGACTTGGACTCTTATAACTATCAGGATCATTTTCATCGCCACTTTCATCTTTAGGAACATAGATATTTCCATCGATAGCCAACAACCAGATATCTTCTACAGGCTCTACCAAATAGGTAACATCTGGAACGGTGAACCCAGGAGCAACCTCGTAGGTCCTGTTCGATAATTCGGCAGCTTTTCGAGCTTTTTCAAAAGAATAATCATCTACATTGTAATCTGAAAACGGTGTGCTCCAATAGAGATAATTTTCATTGGGTGTAAATCCAAAGCTTCCCAATTCATCCAAAATGCCTTTGTAACCCATTTCGGCGATGTCTGCAGTTTCTACTACTGGGAAATCAGTGTCAGGGTTAATTTGATACATATTTGCTTTACTAAATATTGGCTGATTTTTCCCTCCTTCTCCAAGAAAATCACTCTTACCAGCTTCATGATGAAATGGTCGCACCGGATCGTGATTTCCAGTTGTAATCATAAACTGCATATTATACTGCTCTTCGTATTTCTTCAATATTTCTCTTAATCCACGTACATGTACCGCCTGTCCATCGTCGGTATAATCTCCAGGAAAAGCCACCAGTTTAATACCTCTTTCTGTGATATCATCCAACGCTGCAATAAAAGCAAAATAGTTCTCATTAAAAATGCGGGTTGAATGTAATTGAGAAGCCATTGTTCTTGCAATTACATATTCTCCGGTGGCTGGATTTTCAATACCTTTGTACTCTGAGTCTGACAAGTGACCGAAAATATTGGTTAGGTGTACATCTGCCAAAAAGGCAATTTGTTGAGGCTTAGTAGGTTTTTGCTCACTTTTAGTACAAGCATTTATGCAATAAATCAGTGGAATAAAGAAGATCAAATAAATTTTTTTCATCGAAGTAATTATGTATTGTATTAAGATACACTTGCAAACTTCCACAATTATAAGATCATTTTATCCTTTTCTTTATATCCTTTAATAAAATTTCAGATTCCGAATTATCTAAATATTTTTCTCTATTAGATTTCCATATTTCTAATGCTATTCGATTAAACTCTTCCGAGCTGCCATACTTACTTATCAGGAAATACAATTCTTCCAACTCTGCCTTAGTACACCCAGTATCAATTAACTTGGCTTTTAAAATTTCTTTCCGTACAGTATAATTCACCTTTTAATGGTATTTATTTTACTTAATACCCAGTAAATAGTATAACAGGTGAATAAGATATCTTAATATAACAAGAAGTTAACTTTTACTTAATTGATGAGGAATAATCAAGAGGCGAAACCTCCTCCTGATTGTTTTTAAGGTAGGGATTAATTATTTAAGCAACCACATTTCTTTGTTAATTTCATCATAACCTTCGTACTGGCGATCAAGTGCAATGATGAGGTTTTCTCGATTATAGTTAGTCTCGGTAATTACTTCCAGTTCATCAATGAGATTTACATATTAGGTGTTAAATGTAAATTGAATACTATATTTAAGTATCATACAATTTGTTTGTGAAATCTATAAATTTAGTAGATGAATTTAAACTCGATTAAATTATAAATGAAAGTTACAGACGAACATAATAACCGAATTGCAAAAATGACTTTTGCTTCTGTTTTTCCTCACTATGTTACAAAAGTAGAAAAAAAAGGACGAACCAGACAAGAATTACTGTATGTAATAGAATGGTTGACGGGCTTCGATGAAAATCAAATACAGCAGTTAATTAGTGAAAAGGCAACTTTTGAAACATTCTTTAATAAAGCTGAACTTAACCCCAATGCAAAATTAATAAAAGGGGTAATTTGTGGATACCGTATTGAAGAAATTGATAATCCTTTGACCCAAAAAGTTAGATATTTAGATAAATTAGTTGACGAACTTGCTAAAGGACGGAAAATGGATAAAATTCTAAGGAAATAAATAACTGTAAGAGCTTGACTATTACAGTTATTTGTAAACTTGATGGACTTAATTTGGATTACCTAAGGATAAATAATTTACAACTCATAATCTTATTTATTATCCCATGTACTCCTATTTTCTGCTATAAATTAAAGAAATCACTTCATATCGATTATAGTCCTTTCATCACATTTTAAATCAAATAATTAAAATAGCTACTTATTTTTAGTCAAACAGACTAACTCATACTCACCTACCAATGAAAATATTAACCAAGGGACAGTATTACGGAAATCAAAATAAAGAGACATCCTTTAATGGGGTTTTGCTGTCGCAGTATGCTTATACTGCCGATAAAACAGATTGGCATTACCATGAAAATCCTTATTTTATGTATGTTTTGCATGGTAATATGATGGACTGTAATACAAAAGTTAAAACACTGTGTCCTTCTGGTAGCCTCATGTTTAACAATTGGCAAGAGGCACACTATGGATCTAAACATTCTCCAGACGCAAATGGATTCCATCTGGAATTTGAGAAAAGCTGGCTCGAAAAAAAGGGAATTATGCTAGACGTTTGGGAAGGTAGTCAACTTATTCAAAATCCTCAAATACATCTTCTTTTTGCAAATTTATATCGCGAGCTTTTACTTTCAGATAATTACAGCGATGTATCTGTTGAGGTTTTATTGTTGCAAATTTGTGAAAACCTAAGTTCTCAAAAGGAAATTGAGGCTCAAAAGAATCCAACTTGGGTAGAGGGTTTAAAAGAATTGCTACACTACGATTCTTCTACACTTAGTTTAGATTATTTGTCTAATGAACTAAAGGTTCATCCAGTGCATATCTCAAGAGCTGCTTCCAAATATCTTTCAATGAGTATTGGTGAATACATGCGGCAACAAAAAGTTAAAAAAGCAATTCCCCTTTTACTAGACCCTTCCAAATCGCTAACAGAAATTACTTATCAACTTGGTTTTACAGATCAAAGTCATTTTAATCGCGTATTTAAATCTTACTTAAATATGAACCCCAGCGCCTATCGAAAATTCATTAAAAAAGTTTTGCAATGTTAATCTCATACAATTTTTAAAAATTCCTACCCTGTACTTTTACCGCTATAAACTCTTATACTATGTTAAAGAAACTAACAAGTTTAATACTTCTATCTTTCTCAACTTTAGTAAGTTGTGCGCAAAAAGGCAATCAAGATTATCAAGGTAATTGGATTGGGACACTTCCCAACAAGAATAGTTTTAATTTTACTATCAGCTTAGAAAAATTAAAAGCTAACAACTATCATCTGCTTATAGCTAATGATAAAACGCTTATCGACAAAAACTTAAAGTCAGCTAGTGATGAGCATATCCAAATTAGTATTGATAGCCACACACACATTACTCTCTTTAATACGCATGAAGGCCAAACTCTCACTGGATTTATAAAATCTGGAAGATATTTTTACCATATTAGTTTGCAAAATGCAGGAAGCAATAGGTTTAAAGGCTATTGGAATACATTTATGATAGATAATAGCCTAATCTCAGATGAAATTCTTTTAGCTATTGAAAAGAATGATGATGGCACGCTAGCCGCTTATCCCTTTTTTGGAGATCAAAGATTTAGAGGGACTTGGACAAGTGGCTTTAAAATGAAAGATGATGTTCTCTTATTTAAAGATGATAATACAGGTTTTAGATTTCGTGCTATCTTTTTGAAAAATACAATTGACTTAGAGATTTATTTATCCGATGCTTTTATTAACAAAGTCAGCTTAATAAAGTTTGACGCCGATTGGGAATCTGTAGTTAAGATTGATGCTATTAAGCAAGAAGAAAATACAGATACACCTCCTAGTTTAAATGATGGTTGGGAAACAGCCAACATCCATGATTATGGTATCAATAAAAATGAACTACTCCGACTGCTTGAAGACATTCACGCCAAAAAATTGATTAATGTGCATAGTGTGCTAATCGCGAATGAAAATAAACTGGTGTTCGAAAGTTATTTCGATGGCTTTAATGCCAACATACCTCACGATTTACATTCGGCATCGAAAAGCATTTCTTCTGCAATGATCGGCATTGCCATTGATGATGAAATAATAAAAAGTGTAGATCAAAAACTGTATGAATTTATACCAGAAACCTATCAATACACTAAAGATTCTTTAAAGGCTCAAATAAGCATTAAAGATCTATTGACTATGAGCTCAGGCTTAGATGTGAATGATCTGGCATCCGAAGATTATTACCAAAATCCATTTAATCCGAAAAGTTGGCTTCAAACTGTTTTGGAAGCACCTATGGTAAAAGTGCCCGGAACTTATGCCGATTATGGCTCTGCAAATCCATTTTTATTGGGTGTTTGTCTAAATGCAGTTTTAGAAAAACCTTTAGAAATATATATGGACGAAAAGCTTTTTGCACCATTAGGTATTACAAATTATATCAATCAAACTGACGATACGGAGACCACTCCCTATTTTGGCGGTGGAATGCTTTTAACATCACGCGATTTACTCAAGTTCGGTCAGCTATTTCTTGATAAAGGAAAGTGGAAAGACCAACAAATAATTTCTGAAAAATGGGTTGAGGAATCTTTCCAAAAACATATGCAGTTACAGGATGTAAAAGATAAAAATGAATACGGTTATCTGTGGTGGCATGACACCTATATAATTAATGAAAAAGCTATTAAATCTATTGAAGCCAGAGGAGCAGGCGGCCAATTTATTTTTGTGCTTCCAGAGCTAGAAGCTGTAGTAGTAATCACCGCAGGTAATTTTAGAAATGGAAAAGGAAATCAATCAAGAGATATTTTAAAAGAATACATTTTGCCTGCCATAGTAGAGAAATGAGATAGAAATTTAAGTAGTAACTAACCTGAATATGAGGTTGAAATACTTGCATATTTCTAGGCTAAAGATACTCAATATGCCGATTTGTAGAGATTCTATACACATGAAATATATTAAAGTGGGTAGGTAATTTTATTTTTTGTAGCCTTTAAATCTTAATTATTATTTCCCATTCTTCTAGCTTATACATTGTAAACTTTCATAGTTACAGTCCTTCAAATTTGAGTTTGTGAAAGGAATGTATGATCTAGTAAAAAATTATATAATTGATGTATTTGAGTAGAATAGTCCATCGAAATCAAATATGTTACAAAGAATTCCTCCTACTCTGTCCCATCCAATTTCTTAATTTGCTTGTATTTTTTTATATCTTCTTCTGCTGGCAGTTCTTCTGGGCGGATGTTGTGCTTATCTAGTGTGAGTCTAATATCTTTATTACTCTCTTTATGTTCTTTTTCTATGTCTTTCTCTCCTTGTATGTCTTTAGAACTTACATTGTGGTTGGTAATAAGGGTAGCAAAATCTTTCCCTCTCAAAATTAACTCGCTAGAATAATCATCAATATCTTCAGATGTATCAAGGCCATACTTTTCATGCATGTTTGCATTGTTAAATATCTCATCATCACCCGATTTTAAAATCCTTTTGAAACCCTCATCATCCACTCCCCTATCAACAACATTATTTTTAAACTTGCCTTGAGTATCTTTCAGTTTTCGGTATGCTTCCAATCGTTTATTATCACGCTCATCAATCTCTCTACTCCCTAAATTGGCCAACCACAATTTAAAAGGCTCAGCCTTGGGAGACGGAATAGACTGGATAATACGTAGTAAACCTTGTTTTTCGGCACAATCTGTCTTATAACTTTTGGTATCTTTGCCTTGTAATTTCAGTTGTTTACAAAATGTAAACAACTCGCTTCCTACTCTTTTCTTCTCTCTCGATTTAAGTTGAGACCAATAAACTTTAGCATTTTTACTTTCTGTAAGTACTTCAATTACATCGACAACCGAAAAGTATAGTTGCCCTTCAAACCAAATGGTTCTAATTTCTTTTGAGTCGAATAATTTAATCTCTTCCATTTTACTATAAGTTATTTTCTGAAAAGAATAAATAGAATATTATGTAGAACTACAGTTTAATAATATGAAATTCATTTCTTGTGAATTTTCAAAACATATTTTACTGCACTCCACTTTGTTTTTTCTTCTTTCCAAGAGTCTATAATGCCTAACTTAATAGCAGTCTCAAAAGCTTTATAAATGGTTTTATTTATACGGTCATAGTTTTTGTTACGCTTGTGTTTATCAAGCTTCATTATTTCTATTAATCTGTTATGACTGTATTCTAATTGATCTGTTTTTTTTGCACAATGGATCGCCTGATACAAACATTTAATAAAAAGCTCAATTCCTATAATAGGTCTACCTTTATTAATGGTTCTTAATTGGCGATTTAGGTTTGCAGGTAAATTAAAATATGTCTGGTTTCTTTGCTTGTAATCGAAAAAAATACCTGAAACAGTAATTTTAAATACTTGAGTTTTCTTCCTGTTTTCTACTTTAGTCCACTCTCCTATTTCGTGAATCTGCATAAGTGGCTCAATTTTAACCCCCTTATATTCACTTTTCTTTGAGCTATCAAAATACTGTTTAGGGATAAGAAATTCTTTTCTATGCAAATTGGTCAACGCCATTCTAATCATCTCCCTTTGATTACGACTGTAGTTGCCAGTTTTTTCTTTTTTTAAACCTGAAAGCTCGTATAGTTGTGAGAGGTTGAACTCGAAATAAGCTTGATTGGTTTTTTCAAAAAAGTATAGATCGCCTTGAGATTCCGCTTCCTGAGACAATGCCAATACTGCCGTTAATACCCTTACTTCATTTCCTGTAAGCTCTTTTGTTATTTTGTTTCTAACATTTACAGGAATAATCTTTTCAATCTCGTAAGGCAGTTCGATTGAATAATTGTCGTCGTTCTTATTTAGATTAAGAATTCTTTCAATAGATTTATTAATCTCATTTGCAACGGTAGGATTTAGCTTCCCTTCATTATCAAATAAAGAAAGTTGTTTTGATTGTTGTCCCGTTTCAATCCTTAAAAGATTATTAGGATATCTAATCACTTGTTTAACTTCCGGGTAGCTTACAACTTGTTTCATAAAAAATATTAAAATCTAAATCCGAATCTGACCAAAACTAACATTTGTTTGCTATAAATGAAACTTTCTTATGACTACCATTCAGGGAATATATGACTACCAAACAGGGAACTTATGACCACCTTTCAGGGAACTTATGAGTACTTTCTTTCAGAGAACTTATGAGTACCTTTCAGGGAACATATGAGTACTTTTTGCAAGGAAGTTATGACTACTATTCAGGGAACTTATGAGTACTCGCACAAATCAAGAAATATAAAATACGTTTTCAATTAATTCAGTAGTAAATTTCGTGCTTCCTTAAAGCGATAATTGGCTAACTTAGATGTAAATGTTGATTTAAAACAAATTAAAGGAATAAGACTACTATTCAGGGAACTTATGAGTACTTTCAGATTTTTCGAGATAATTGAAACTGAAAATTAACCTGAGTTTCGACCACTAAACAGGGAACTTATGACTACTTCCTTTCAGAGAACTTATGAGTGCCTTTCAGGGAACTTATGAGTATATTTCGTACAGGGAACTTGTGAGAATTTAACAGGAAAGTAATGACTACTAAGCAGAGAAGTTATGAGTACTAAACAGGGAACTTATGAGTACTTTTCAGGGAAGTTCTGAGTTTAAGTGCATTTGTAATCTATTTATAATCAAGAAGTTATGTGAATTTTTTCACTCTAATAATATTAAGAAATTATAAAAGCTTTAGAATTTATAAAGCCACTCAAGATTTTATTTTAAGAAAAATTTGAGTGGAAAAATAGATTTATATTTCAAAGCATCGAAATTACAAACTGTAAATAATTTTCTCTACTTTTGGTTAAAGACTAATAAATAAATTTTTTGAAATAAAAGGGAATGGCAGAAATTGTATCGATATTGAATTTGAAAGGTGGTGTAGGAAAAACAACTACAACCATAAACCTAGGAAAAGCACTCTCTTTGTGTGGAAAAAAAGTACTTGTAATCGATAATGATCCACAAGCAAATCTTACTCATGGTGTTGGAGTTGATAGTCCTGAAACTACAATTTATCATACTTATAAGTTTAAAGAAGGGTTGGCGGTTTACGAAGTAGACAAAAATTTTAGTGTAGTTCCCTCTCAATTATCTCTAGCAAGTATCGAAAACGAAGTAGATAGCTCGATCTATAGATACAATATCCTTAAAGATGTGCTAACACCTGTAAGTGACAAGTTCGACTATATTTTGATTGATTGTCCCCCATCGTTGGGTGTTTATACCATAAATGCTGTAACTGCTTCAACAAAGTATATCATTACAACTCAAACAGCAAGCTACTCTATAGATGGTTTGTTTGAAGCGATTAAATTGATTGAGGGAGAAATTAAAAAAGGATTAAATAAAGACATAGAATTAATGGGTGTTTTAATCACTCAATATTTTACAAATAGAATTGCTTCTGATGTTGCTTTGGAAAAACTTGAGAACAAGTTTGAAGGGAAGATCTTTAAAACAAAAATTAGACATACCACCAAGTTTCGCGAAGCAGAGCTTTCTGGAGAAGACATTTTTTCTTACGACAAGCAATGCTATGGTGCAGTAGATTATATGGGTTTGGCAAAGGAAATTTCTGAGTAATTATTATGGCAAAATTAAGAGATAAACTTAGGCAAAAAGCATTAAAAGAAAATTCAGAACAAGATATAAGTGCTATAGCAAATGTGATAGAAAAAGCGCAAGTTGCCACAATTGTTATAGACCCTAATTTACAGTCTTTTATTCCGCCATTAAGTGAGGAAGAAAAAACTTTGCTAGAAACTTCGATTCGCGAGGAAGGTGTACGCGAGCCTTTGCAAGTATGGAAAAGAGAAGATGAATCTGTTATCTTAATTGATGGGCATAACAGATATGAAATAATACAAAAATTGCAAAGTGAAGGCAGGCGTGTAGAGTTTGGCTTAAATTATATTACCTTTCCCTCGATTGAAGAGGTTAAAGACTGGATGTTAATTAACCAGTTAGGCAGAAGGAATTTAACTGATGAACAGCGTAGTTATCTTCGTGGAGTTCGCTTAGAAAGGGAGAAAAAGAAACATGGAGGAGATAGAAAATCAAGGCATCAAATTGATGCTATTAAGACATCAGAGAAGTTAGGCAAAGAATATAATGTTGGCCAAGCCACTATAGAAAGAGATGCACAGTATGCACGTGGTCTGGATAAAATTGGTGAAGGAAACCTAAATTTAAAGCGTGAAATTTTAGGTGGTAAAGTAAAAGTTAAAAAATCTACATTGCAGGCATTAGGCAAAATTAAAGACGAAAAGCTGCCTGTATTTAATACTTCAAACGATATTGAGACATATACTCAAAAGAAGAATAAAAAACCTGCTAAGCCTTTAAAAATAAGCAAAGAGGAAATAAAAATACAAGAGTATAAAGCTCAAATAAAAGATTACGTAGATATTTTGAATGCAGGTTCAGACAAGAAAAGCTTTGATAAGCTAAGAAAGTTGATAGATAGCTTTGAAAAATATTGCGAATCAACCCAATAGTAATCTAACCAGCTTTATAAATTAAGCCCTTAATAAACCTCACTAATCGATTTTTAAGCTCGGATAGTGGGGTTTATTATATCCTCATAAAATTTCTAAAGAGTTAATTTTATCCAGATAAGGATATTCTCACTTTTCATTTCAAGTAACATCGTGACAGTAGATTTTGGTTATTGGTGAAATACTAAAAACCAATGGCAAATCTATGAGAAGAATATAAAAAACTGATCTTAATCATTGAATGACTCATAACATCAAAAATTTGCTAGATTAGCAAGAAAATAAAATAATTAAACGATTGACAAGCAAAGTATGAATATTAAACTAAATGTATATTTTATTTTCACGCTGATATTACTTTTTGGGTCATGCAGTACTTCTACAAAAAATGAAGAGCAAACTTCAGATGAAGTTACTAAAGAAAAAGTAATAGAAGCATTATCAAAAGTAAATGATAAGTGGCAGGCCGAGCATAAAATAGAAGATCAAAATGCATTTTGGCATTATACTACTTACCATATAGGTAACCTTGCAGCTTACGAAACCACAAAGAATAAAAAGTACTTAGATTACACATTAGATTGGGCAAAACATAACAACTGGCAAGGAGCAAAATCTACAAACCGTGAAGAATGGAAATTTTCTTATGGCGAGACTGATGAATATGTTTTGTTTGGCGACTGGCAAGCATGTTTTCAAGTTTACATCGATTTGTACAATCTAGATCCAGAAGAGGCTAAAGTTGCAAGAGCAAAAGAAGTTATGGATTACCAAGTACATACAGATGAAAATACATACTGGTGGTGGATAGATGGATTGTTTATGGTGATGCCTGTAATGACGCGCATGTATGGACTCACTCAAGATAGTTTATACCTCGATAAACTTTATCAATATTATAGTTATACTAAAGAGGAAGTTTACGATAAAGAAACCGGACTGTTTTATCGCGATGCAAAGTATATTTATCCTAAGCACCAAACAAATAGTGGTAAGAAAGATTTTTGGTCTAGAGGTAACGGATGGGTGTTTGCAGCCATAGCTCGCACACTAGATGGTTTGCCTAAATCTGATAGCCACTATCAGGATTATGTGGATATTTTCACAAAAATGGCCGAAACCTTAAAAGACAAACAACAGGCAGAAGGTTACTGGACAAGAAGTCTCTTTGATCCTGAGCAAGCTCCTGGACCAGAAACTAGTGGAACAACATTTTTCACCTATGGTATGCTTTGGGGAATTAATAATGGATTATTAGATAAATCTGCTTATGCACCAATAGTAGAAAAAAGTTGGGAATACATAGCAGAAACAGCCATTCAAGATGATGGTACTCTTGGCTATGTACAACCAATTGGAGAAAATGCAATGCCGGGTCAAATTGTAGACAACAACTCTACTAGTGATTTTGGAGTAGGAGCATTTTTGTTAGCATCAACAGAGATGATAAGATATATCGATAATAAATAATGAGAAAAACTTTCGCTAGAGAAATACCTCAATAAGGGAAAAAAATGAAGTTGTTGGGGTAAAATTAGATTGTTTATTAATTGCTGCATATTCTTAAATTCAATTAATAAACAATCTCTTAACAAACCATTAATCGATGGATTTTGGCTTAGGTATTTTCATTCTTTAGCTTTGGAATTGCAAGCAATTTGGAAGTTATGCAATTTTATAGCGACAATAGTGATGAACAATTAATAAATAAAACCAGAGTAGGAGATAAGCAAGCTTTTGAAACGCTTTTCGATCGCTATTATGAAGTATTGTGCGATTTTTCATTTCAATTTTTAAAAAGTAAAGATCTTTCTGAAGAAGCTGTTTCTGATGTTTTTATAAAAGTTTGGGTAAACAGAAGAGAACTTAAAATACAATCTACTTTAAAGGCCTATCTTTTTCGAGCAGTTAGAAACCAGTCTATTAACTATATAGAAAAAGAGACTAAACATTTTGAAGATTTATCGAATGTTTCCCAAAAACCAACAGATAACCTACAAGCTGCAGACCACTTACTAATTCTCGAAGAGTTTCAAAAAAATATTGATGCCATTATCGATCAAATGCCAGATCAGCGAAAATTAATCTTTAGAATGAATCGCCTAGAAGGGATGAAGTATAAAGAAATAGCTGATGCATTAGGTCTTTCAGTTTATACTGTGCAAAATCATATGGTAGAGGCCACAAAACATCTTTCGGGTAGATATAAACAATTGAAATCTTTAAAGATGTGGGCAATTGTGTTTCTATTGTTCTTTTTTGTTTAAATACACTTAACATAAAGTTAATAAACCGACTAGCAGAATTTTATTTTAGTGCCTGTCTGTAAGATGAAATTAATAAAGACATGGATCAGGATAAAGAAAATTTTTTAAAGTTGGCAACGCGTTTTTTGTCCGATGAAGCAGAACAAGAAGAAATAGATCAATTAAATATTCTGTTAGAAAAACAGGAATATCAAGAATGGTTTGTATGGATTTCTAAAGAATGGAAACAAGAGTCTAAAAAGCTTAGTAGAGAAACTTTTTCAAAAGAAAGAGGAAAAAAATTGTTGGCAGAAAAGCTGGAGAAATTAGAGGCTAATTCGCTTAAAAATATACAAACTAGAAAAGCTCCAAAACATGTATCTATTAATCCGATACTTAAATATGCAGCAGTAATTACTTTGTTATTTATTTCAGGTTTTGTAGTCTACAATTTTATTAACCAGCCTGTTAAAAGCATAGCTGAGGAAACTACATGGAAAGAAAAAAAAACAGCTAAAGGGCAGAAGTTAGAAATAACCATTAGCGATGGTACAAGCATCGTATTAAATGCAGCGAGTAAAGTAAAATATCCCACAGTTTTTTCTGATACACTCAGAGAAGTTTATTTGGAAGGAGAAGCCTATTTTAAAGTGGCACATAATCCTCAAAAGCCATTTATAGTTCATACAGCAAATATTGAGACCAAAGTATTGGGCACATCATTTAATGTAAATGCTTACCCAGAAGACAAATCCATATCTGTTTCGCTAATAGAAGGAAAAGTGAGTGTTGGTAAGGCGGATAACAAGCAAAAAGAAATGTTGAAACCCATGCAGCAGTTTTTGTTTGAGAAAAAAAACGAAAAAGTAACAGTAATGTCTTTTGACAGTGCCGCTACTATAGGTTGGCAGAAAAATGAATTTGTTTTCGCTGGAGTATCTCTAATGGAAGTGACCCAAAAACTTTCCCGCTACTACGATGTGCAATTTGAGTTTGAAAATGAGCGGATTAAATCATATGAGATTAGAGCAAACTTTAATGATTTACCACTTTGGACAGTACTAGATGTATTGAGCAGTGTCGGAAACATCGAGTACGAAATAATATCTGACAGCAAGAAAATAGAAAAAGTAATTCTAAAAAGTAAATAGTTTTTTAACCTGAAATGAATTTGCCTATGCAGTAATATTTCTAAAAAAGAAACGCCCTGGCAGGGGCGCTCCTAAAATTTTTTTGCTGAGAGTTTAAGTATGGCAGTACCACTCTCAAACAATTAATCAAAGTTTCAATCAAGTCCTGAAACTTAATGGTCGGGACTTATCAAAACATTCAAATTTATGAAAAATAATTTATTAAAGGCAGTATATGCCATGACTAAGTACACACTATATAGTTTTATTATTCAGTGTGCATTAACTACCCTGTTAATGGCTGCTGAACCTGCTAACAGTCAAAGGTTGGAGAATGTAAACATTTCTCTAAGCGCTGATAATGTGAGTTTAGAAGATCTTTTTACTTTAATAGAAACAAAAACTGATTTCCGTTTTTCATATCTTAAGAAAAAGATTCCTGCTAAAAGAAAAACTTCTGTATCTGTAAATGAAGAAAACCTTAAAAATCTGCTTCAAAAAATTGCTAACGAATACGATATAGAGTTTAAAAGGATCAATAATCAGATAGTTGTAACAAAGAGTACATTAAACAAGAACTTGGTTATTGAGGAGCTAAATGTACAAGAAAAAAGGATTACTGGTAAAGTAACGGAGGCTACTACAGGTGAGCCACTTCCGGGTGTTACTGTTTTATTAGAAGGGACAAATATTGGTTCTATTACAGATATTAATGGGGCATATAGGTTAGATATACCAGAAACAGCCGAAAAGCTATTATTTTCATTTGTCGGTTATGCTACATCCGAAATTGAAATAGGGAATAGATCGCAAATAGATGTAGCACTTGAAACAGAAACCTCAGAGCTAGACGAAATTGTGGTAATCGGTTATGGTTCACAGTCTAAAGCAAAGGTGAATGGTGCAATTTCAAGCACAAAATCAGATGAGTTGCAGAAGTATTCTACTTCTAATTTTGAGCAGCAACTAGCTGGTAAATTATCTGGTGTGCTTATCAACGAAACTGGCGGACAACCTGGTTATGATGCCCAAGTTGTAATTAGAGGTACTGGTACGTTAACCGCAGGTACATATCCTTTGGTAGTGGTAGATGGTGTTCCTTTGAGTGAAGGTTCTACATTGAGTTCTATTAATCCAAATGATATTGAAAAAGTAGATGTGCTGAAAGATGCGGCATCTGCGGCCATTTATGGTTCAAGAGCTAGTAATGGAGTAATCTTAATCACAACCAAAAGGGGAGACTCAGAAAAACCAGTTATTTCAATTGATGCTTATACTGGTTTTCAGCAAAGAGCCGATAAAGTGGAATATGTAGATGCATATGATGCCGCCATGTATTTTACAGAAGCGAGAGATTACGGCTATGTATCTAAAGACCCTGTGAATAGAAGCATAGAAGACGACAGAGCAACGAGAATTGAAAAAGGTGCAAGTAAAAGACAATTGAGATTACATTACATCGATCCATACCTTGCTGGTGAATCTGGACTTACTAATACCGATTGGTTAGACGAAATATTTGACCGTGCCATGATGACGAGTATTAATACTTCGATTTCTGGTAAAACTAAAAACTCAGATTATTATGTTTCTGGTGGCTACTTTAACCAAGATGGTATTGCAATAGGAACTGGATTAGAAAGATTTACTGCCAATTTGAAGTTAAAAACAAAACTATCAGATCGGATAGATTTTAATATAAACTTGAGCCCTTCGTATTCAAAACTAAAAGATACAGATTCTGGTAATTGGAGTTCAGACCCAGTTGCAGTTAGTTATACCAGTTATCCATTTTTTGCTGTATATAATGAAGATGGTACTTTAAACATCAGCGAGCAATTAAATGAGAATACGCCAGAAGACGGTGCTTTACAGGAAAATCCAGTAGCTTATGCTAATATTATAAAGGATTTAAAATATAAGTTCAGAACTTTTGGTAATAGTTACCTTACAGTAAAACCTATTGATGGTCTTGAGTTAAAAGCATTAGTTGGTATTGATTATCGAAATGATTTTTATGACTATTATGATCCATCTTATATTGGACATTATAGAGCTCCAGCACCAGATGAAGCCACTACTAGTGAAAGAAATGTAAGAGTTACAAACTTCCTTAATGAGTATACAGCCAATTATTACAACTCATTTGGTGATCATGAAATCGACGCATTGGCAGGTTATTCTTTCCAAAAAGAACAAGGGCATAGGTCTACAATATCTGGTACCAACATACCAGATGATAATATTACCAATGTGGCAGGAGCTAGTTCTCATTCACTTGATACTTATAGATATGTGTGGACTCAGGTTTCTTGGTTTGGTAGATTCCAGTATTTCTACAAATCAAAATATCAATTAGCAGTAGCATTAAGAAGAGATGGTTCTTCCAGATTTGGAGATGATTCTAAATGGGGGCAATTCCCTTCTGTTTCTGCTGGCTGGATATTAACCAACGAAACATTTATTCCAAAGTCTGATGTATTGACTTATGCAAAGCTAAGAGCATCTTGGGGTAAAACAGGAAACAATCAAATTGGTGCTTATGATTCTAAAGCTTTGGTTAAGTCTGATAATTATACATTTGGAGGCGAGCTAATACCGGGTTTTGCTGCAACTACTTCTCCTAATTCAGCGCTTTCTTGGGAAACAAGTGAGTCGATTAATATAGGAGTAGATTTAGGATTTTTAAATCAGTTTACCCTTTCTGCTAATTATTACACTACTACTACAAACGGTTTATTGTTAGAAGTACCAGTGCCAGAACAATCAGGCTATAGCTATTCTTTACAAAATATTGGAGAGGTAAAAAACTCAGGTATAGAGATCGAATTATCAGGAACTGAGATTAACCTTGGACCTGTTAAATGGAATGCCTCTGCCAATTTTACTACAAATAAGAGCGAAGTTTTAGCTTTAGGAGATGGCCAAGAAGAAATCAAGAAAAGTGAAAACGGAGCAGCTTGGATTACCAGAATCGGCGGCCCTATTTCAGAGATTTTTTCTTATGAGATCGACGGAGTTTATAAAACAGAAGATCAAATTGAGCAATCGGCGCATTTAGATGGCACCATTCCCGGAGATTATATTGTAAAAGATATTAATAACGATGGTGTAATTGATGAGTTAGATCAAACCTCAAGAGGTACGTATGCACCGAAATTCTTTTATGGTTTTAGTAGCTCCTTTGCGTACAAAAACTTCGACTTTAGCTTTGCGCTAAACGGTATTTCAGGCAGAACAATTTACAATTACGATCAAGGTGTAATTACTGAAACAGGTGAAGGCTTTGGTGTTCCAACTCAACATTATTTCGACAATCGATATCACCCA
Source organism: Chondrinema litorale (assembly GCF_026250525.1). Lineage (GTDB taxonomy): Bacteria > Bacteroidota > Bacteroidia > Cytophagales > Flammeovirgaceae > Chondrinema > Chondrinema litorale. Next base: position 155,203 of record NZ_CP111052.1, on the reverse strand, counting down.
GATCACAATCCAGATGGTTACTATGCTCAACCTAACATGGGTAACTTTTCTTCGGCTAGAAAAAACACGCGTGCCGCAGATATTTACATGCAAGATGGTGATTATTTGAGATTGAGATCATTGCAGTTAGGTTATACTTTGCCCAATAAAATGATAGATCGTTTGGGTCTGCAAAGACTGCGTTTGTATGTTTCTGCAAACAATGTATTTACCATAACAGATTACAGAGGCTTTAATCCAGATGCAACCACAAGTGATATTCTGCAAGCTGGTTATGCTAGAGATAATCATCCCATCGCTCAATCTTTCATTATTGGTACCAACATCACCTTAAAATAAAATCATCATGAAAAACATTCACATATTTATTTTAATAGCAATTTTTGGGTTATTGGCATCTTGTGAAGATGAACTGTATCAAGACCCAATAACAGACAAATCTGCAAGCAACTTTTATAATACAGAAACTGAAATAGAAGAAGCAGTAATTGGTGTTTATGCCAAGTTACAAGCAGGTAGTTTATATGGATTATACATTCCAATTATCGGCGAAATTCCTTCTGATAATACTTTTGACGAAGTGCCGGCAAACGATGGTGGTAACTACGGTCAACTTGATGAATTTACTACCATAACTACAAATTCATTAATTACGAATATCTGGAAACAGTCTTATCAGGGAATACAGAGAGCAAATACTTTAATTAATAGAATAGCAGAAGTTCCTTTTGAAGATGAGACTGTAAAAGCATCTCGATTAGGTGAAATGCAGTTTGTAAGAGCCATTCTTTATTTTAATCTAGTACGCTTATACGGAGATGTACCACTCGTTACTGAAGAAACAACTAACCCAAATGATTACTTTGGGCAAGAAAGAACAGCAGCAGATCAGGTATATACCCAGATTATTTCAGATTTAGAATCAGCCATTCAGAATTTACCAACAACTCAGCCAGAAACGGGTAGAATTAGAAAAACGGCAGCGCAAGCATTATTAGGCAAAGTGCATCTTACATTGCAAAATTATAGCGAAGCGGTATCTGTTTTAAGCGAAGTAAAAAATTCTGGACAGCATACACTATTAGCAGAACCTGCTGAAATATTTGAGTTGGAAAGTGAAAACAATGCAGAGATCATTTTTGATATTCAATTTGCCAGTGGCTTAAATGGTAATGATGAAGGAAGCAACATGTTTCAGCAAACTTCTCCATCAGGTACTATAAGTGGTGCGAAAGGTCATAATCTACCAACCGTGAGTTTGTATAATCTTTATGAAGAAAATGATAAAAGATTTCAGGCTTTTATGGGTGTTACAAGTGAAGGAATTCCTTTTTCTAAAAAATTGAAAGAACCTTCTGGCGAACCGAGTGATGGTGGTAGTAATGTAATTGTGTTAAGATATGCAGATGTATTATTGATGTTAGCTGAAGCCCAAAACGAATTGGGTGAGACAGGAGCGGCATTAAATAACTTGAATTTAGTGAGAGAGAGAGCGGGTATTTCCGAAATATCATCTAACTCACAAGACGAAATTAGAGAAGCTATAGAAATGGAAAGAAGGCTAGAATTGGTTTCGGAAGGGCACCGTTGGTTTGATTTAGTGAGAACAGGTAAAGCAATTTCTGTTATGAACGATTGGTTTTCGAGCCAAGGAATCAATATTAGCATAGATCAAAATGATTTGTTGATGCCAATTCCACAATCTCAGATCGATACTGATCCGGCAATTACACAAAATCCGGGTTACTAAAATTTATGAACCAAGGGATGGCAATCGTCATCCCGATTTTTTTACAATAATTGAAATTATAATGAAGAAAATTAACCTACTTTTATTAATAGCTCTGCTTAACTTTTTACAGCTAAATGTATTTGCACAGCAAAGTAATGCAAGTCTGATTTTAGAAAAATTACAGCATCCATCAAAAGATAATATCTTGGTAGTTTCACACCGAGGAGATTGGCGATATGCACCAGAAAATTCATTAATGGCGGTACAACGCTGTATAGATTTAGGTGTAGATGTTGTCGAAATTGATGTTCGTAAAACCAAAGATGGACATTTGGTATGTATGCATGATAAAACAGTAAACAGAACTACCAATGGAAAAGGTAAAGTAAGTGATTTAACTTTGGCAGAGATCAAAGCATTAAGATTAAAATCTGCTTGTGGTTCGAGAGGTTCGCGCCAGCAAGTGCCGACTTTAGAAGAAGTAATGAGTTTGGCCAAAGGTAAAATTATGGTGAATCTGGATAAAACCGAAGGAGAAACTGTACAAGAAGCTTATGATATTTTAGTGAAAACAGGTACGGTAAGACAAGCTATTCTTAAAGGAAACGATCCATTATCAGTAATGAGAGGAAAATATGGCAGCTTATTAGATTCTATAGTTTACATGCCGAAGATATGGTATGACCTACCCGATATTGAAGGCTATGTAAAGGAATATAATGAGGGATTATCACCTTTTGGTTACGAAATGCTTTTTGATAATACAGAGTCACCTGTTTTTAAATTAATCAAAGAAATGAATAAAAAAGGCATTACTGTACTTTCAATTGCGCTTTGGGATGAGCTTTGTGCCGGCCATACAGACGAGATGATGCTTTTGGAAGGTCCGGATGCTGCTTGGGGTTGGTTAATCGATAATGGAGCCAATGCAATTATGACCGACCGACCAGAAGCTTTATTAGAATATTTAAGAGAAAGAAAATTGCATCAGTAATTTTATAACCTAAAACCCCATTGAAGTAGGTTTGTAAAAAAATGCTTTGGTGGGGAGTAGGTTTAGTGATGGATTATTATATTAAATGATTATCCGTATTCTTACCACAAGCTCAATTGAGCGTACAAGCAATTAATATTCTGTCAAAAATATCATTTTCAAAGTATCTTCTATTGAGTTTGTAACAGAACTCATCTAGATAATTCTGTAGATACCCTGGCCTTGTATGCTGATATATCCCTTGTAGGACTTTCTTTGCATTCCCAATGGCTGTATGTACCCAAGGTAGTTTGATATGGGCCTGTTTTGAGGGCACTTTTTCCACATCCATCTCGAACTCTCCTGCCAGTGACTGATAGGTTGAATAGCCATCTGTAATCATCTTGGCATTCTGGGCAACATGCCGGGTAATCGTATTTCTAGCAGTTTCTACTGTAAAATCAGCGCATACAGCCATTTTGAAATACTTGCACCTTTTAGAAGGGCGGTGTTTTTTAGGCTGTAGCACCACCTCTGTCTGTGCAAAGACCATCGCCATGGTCTGCTTCTGGCTCCCCCTTCCCCGCTTTCTCTCCTCTTCCTTCTGCCCCTCGGGTACTAGTGTTTCAAAGAACCCTTCGTCTACCTCAATATTGCCTCCCAGCAAGTAGTGGTTGTCCCGTTGGCCCATCGCAGAGCGTATTTTGTGCATCATTGCCCAGATAGGTTCATAGCGCTTATGATTGAGCTGCCTCTGCACATTACAGGCAGAAGAACCTTTCTTGCTACAGCCCATCAGCCAGATAGCAACGAACCAGTAGCGAAACGGAAGTTTGGAAGCTTCCATGATGGTGCCACTGCGGAGGCCTGTCCTAAAACTGCATGACTTGCATTGGTACATCTGCTTGCTATTTAGCCAGTAATGCTCTTGGCTACCGCATTTCTTGCAACAAACACCTGCTTTATCCCTGATTTCCTTGAAACGCTCACGGCATACCTGCTCATTGCGGTACGCTTCCATGAATTCAATAATACTATCCATAATGACCTGTTTTTGAGCTAATTTCGAAGCGCAGACCATACCCTATTTACTTTGTGGTAGCTTTACGGATAATCATTTTATATTAAAATATAGAGGATAATAATTTATTATTTCATAAATACATATATATAAGTATTTAATTTTTTGCGCAAAAAGTACTTTAAATAAACTATAATAACTCATACCAAGTGTGTAAGTTAGGTATACATTGTATTTAATTAAAAGAGTTTGCAATTAAATTCATTAAAAGGATTAGCTAAACCTGATAAAGAATTTTACGCATAGTGAAACTAATACCTTCAATAGGGTAATGTTTTCATTAAATAAAGAGATAAACAGTTTTGTTTTTTAACAGTATTTCTTACATTCAGCCTTTATATGAAAATACATTAAGCTGGACACTAGCTTATTAATATCACTCCCTTTTAACTATGCACTCAGATAAGAGGTTACCAATACGGTCATTACTACTAAATGTTCAACAACGGGCTTGTCAAAAATCTTTTCGAATAATATTTGATTTTTACTATCAGGGATTGTTACAATACACTACTTATATAGTTGGTAATCAAGAGATTGCAGAGGAGGTTGTATCAGAGGTATTTGTTTATCTTTGGAAACATAAAGCAAGCTTAACTGGCATTAAAAAGTTTAACAGTTTTATCTATTTAAAAGCGAAACATCTCTCGATAGATCATTGTAGAAAAGTGAAAACACTAACTACTTCTATTACAGATAAAAATACTTACACTTATCATCTAAAAAATAATAGTCCTGAACACCAGATGATTGAGCAGGAATTATTTGTTAAAATAAATTTGGCCATTCAAGCACTTCCCACTAGGTGTCAAATGATATATAAACTTATTAAAGATGATGGGATGAAATACGATGAAGTAGCAGAGCTATTAAACATCTCGAAAAAAACGGTAGAAAATCAATTGACAATAGCCATTAAAAAATTGAGAGCCACCATAATAAGTCATGATGTAAAAGAGAATAAAAAAATTAAAGAATCATTTCGACTTTGAGATTTTTCTTATAATTTTTATAAAATTTAATAATGAATATAATTCTCTGAAAATCAATTACTAAGCAAGTTTATTAACCCACTATTTAGTCTAATTTTTCAATTAAAATAAAAAATGATTATCCGTATTCTTACCACAAGCTCAATTGAGCGTACAAGCAATTAATATTCTGTCAAAAATATCATTTTCAAAGTATCTTCTATTGAGTTTGTAACAGAACTCATCTAGATAATTCTGTAGATACCCTGGCCTTGTATGCTGATATATCCCTTGTAGGACTTTCTTTGCATTCCCAATGGCTGTATGTACCCAAGGTAGTTTGATATGGGCCTGTTTTGAGGGCACTTTTTCCACATCCATCTCGAACTCTCCTGCCAGTGACTGATAGGTTGAATAGCCATCTGTAATCATCTTGGCATTCTGGGCAACATGCCGGGTAATCGTATTTCTAGCAGTTTCTACTGTAAAATCAGCGCATACAGCCATTTTGAAATACTTGCACCTTTTAGAAGGGCGGTGTTTTTTAGGCTGTAGCACCACCTCTGTCTGTGCAAAGACCATCGCCATGGTCTGCTTCTGGCTCCCCCTTCCCCGCTTTCTCTCCTCTTCCTTCTGCCCCTCGGGTACTAGTGTTTCAAAGAACCCTTCGTCTACCTCAATATTGCCTCCCAGCAAGTAGTGGTTGTCCCGTTGGCCCATCGCAGAGCGTATTTTGTGCATCATTGCCCAGATAGGTTCATAGCGCTTATGATTGAGCTGCCTCTGCACATTACAGGCAGAAGAACCTTTCTTGCTACAGCCCATCAGCCAGATAGCAACGAACCAGTAGCGAAACGGAAGTTTGGAAGCTTCCATGATGGTGCCACTGCGGAGGCCTGTCCTAAAACTGCATGACTTGCATTGGTACATCTGCTTGCTATTTAGCCAGTAATGCTCTTGGCTACCGCATTTCTTGCAACAAACACCTGCTTTATCCCTGATTTCCTTGAAACGCTCACGGCATACCTGCTCATTGCGGTACGCTTACATGAATTCAATAATACTATCCATAATGACCTGTTTTTGAGCTAATTTCGAAGCGCAGACCATACCCTATTTACTTTGTGGTAGCTTTACGGATAATCATTAAATAAAAAAAGTAATTTTTTTTCAAACCTCTTTGGGGGTTTGCTCATCTTTTTACGTCCTTATTGTAGAAAATGGAAGATTTTGAAGATAGCAACGAAATAGAATCCCTGATTCACAAACAATTATCAGGTGAGATAACAGCAGAAGAAAAGTTCTTGCTTGATGAATGGTTACATCAATCCGTTGATCATCAAAAGCAATTTGAATTATTAACACAGCTATGGGAAAACACCACTCTAGATACTGCAGCAGAAGAAAATGATCAGGCATTTGAATATTTTCTAGACAAAGTTAGCAACGTACAGACGGAGTCAATCGAGTATCAATCACCTACAAAGACCAGATATATTTGGGGTGGTGTTGCTGCTGTAATAACGTTACTAATCGGGGTATTTGTAGTATATATAAATCAACCTCAAAATAACAAAGAGCTAGTAGCAAACAACACTAAAGAAATAGAATGGAAGGAATACGCTAACAAATCTGGGCAGAAAAGTAAAATTCATTTACCAGATGGCTCAGTGGTTTGGTTAAATGTAACTTCATCTATTAAGTTTCCTGAAAATTTTACTGAAAATAGGAAAGTAGTTCTTTCTGGAGAAGCATTTTTTGATGTAGTGAAAGACCCTGAGCATCCATTTTCAGTACAATCTATAAACCTTACCACAACTGCACTCGGCACATCATTTAACATTAAGTCTTTTCCGAATGAAAAAGACATTGAAGTAGCATTAGTTACCGGAAAAGTAAGCATTAAAGAAGCCGAAGCGCATAACGAGATGTTTTTAAATCCCGGATATAAACTTTCTTTTAACAAAAAAGATAAAGCAATTTTAAAGGCTTCTTTTAATAAAGAAGAAATACTTGGGTGGAAAGACGGAGTTATCTTTTTTGATCAGGATGATTTTTTAACTGTTTTAAAAACACTTGAAAGATGGTATGCTGTAGACATTGAAGTGAAAGGTAAAATACCATCAGATTTTTATGTTTCGGGCAGATTTGATGGGAATGGCTACCTAAACAACATTTTAGTTTCTATTCAGTATGGGTATAATTTTGATTATTCCATTAAAGGCAAGCAAATAATTATTGATTTTAATAAAAAAAAGTAAACATGAAAAAGCTAAGAAATAAACCATAAAAAAACCCACGACAAGATTGCCGCAGGTTAAAGTTAGATTAAAATAGAGCACCGCCAAGCATCCTATTTTAATGCGCAGTTTTTAACCTTTCATTCAATTAAAAACTACTCAAATATATGAAAGAAAAGTATTTAATTTATGTTTTGAACTTTACAAAATATATAATTATCGGGTGTACCATTCAGTGTATTGTGGCATCCATACTACTTGCCTCAGAATCTAATGCGCAAAAGCATAAAAGTATTAGGGAAGTAGAAATAGAAATCGGTTTTGAAAATAACACACTCAAAGAAGTATTTACTAAGATTGAGCGTGTTACCTCCTATAAGTTTTCTTACATTTCTTCTGAAACCAAAACTACAGCGCGTTTCAGTATGAATAGAAAGCGAGTATTAGTAAAAGATATACTAGACAAACTTGCTATAGATTTAAACTTGAGGTATAGGCAGTTAAATAATAATATTACCTTTTATGATAACAAAGAGGAAACTGAAGTTGACGACGCTCTTGCTATTAAAATATCGGGGACTATAATTGATGAAAATGGTGAACCATTACCGGGAGTTGCAATTCAGGTTAAAGATACAAACCGGGGTACAATTACCGATGTTAATGGAAAATATATTATTACAGTGTCTTCTGAGCAATCGATTTTGGTCTATAGTTTTATTGGTTATATAACTCAAGAAATACCAGTTGGTAACCAGACAACGATAGATATTACCTTAGATCCAGACGTTCAATCGCTTGAAGAGGTTATTATTGTTGGATATGGAGAGCAAAAAAAGGAAACGCTTACAGGTGCAGTTTCGAGTATTAAAACTGATGAGTTAGTGCAATCACCAGTAGCCAATATTAGTAACTCATTAGTAGGCCGTTTACCGGGTCTAATCGCTATGCAATCTAGTGGAGAGCCGGGTTACGATCAATCGAGTATAAAAATACGTGGTATTGCTACTCTAAATAGTGGTTCAGAATCGGACCCGTTAATTTTGGTCGATGGGGTTTCTCGAAGTTTTAATGATCTTGATCCTAACGAAATTGCAAGTGTTACCATTCTTAAAGATGCTTCTGCAACTGCAGTTTTTGGTGTTCGTGGTGCAAATGGTGTAATTATCGTAACCACTAAAACAGGTAGTACCGGTAAACCAAAGTTAAGCTATACATCTAATTTTGGTTTTCAATCTTTTACAGAATTACCAGACTTATTAGATAGTTACCAATATGCATCGCTAAGAAATGAAGCAAGTGTGAACATGGGGCAAACGCCTTATTTCTCAGATCAAGATTTGGAACTTTACAGAAATGGTACAGACCCCTATTTCCACCCAAGTGTTGACTGGATGGATTTTATTTTAAAGGATTATACATTTCAGCAACAACATAACTTCAATATTAGTGGAGGAACAAAAGCTACTAAATACTTTATAAGTTTGGGTTATTTTGATCAGAACGGGGCTTATAATGTAGAAGATGTTCAAGAAGATTTTTCAGCAAACCCAAGGTATCAGAGATATAATTTAAGGTCTAATTTTGATATTGATTTCAACAAAAATTTTACTGCATCGCTTAAACTAGGAGGGCAGTTTTCTAACTCAAACTTTCCAGGTAGTAGTGCCGGAAGTATATTTTTTAACTTGTTGAGTACCAACCCGATGATGAATCCGGGTATTATAGACGGCAAATTAATTTCTAGTGTAGAAGGCTTGCCATCAGGTGCGAGTAATCCGGTACTAAGCATAGTAAATAATGGCTACCAGAATAACTTCGATAGTAAATTTACGGCTAATATCCGTTTAGATCATAAACTAGATTTTATACTTCCCGGTCTTAAAGTGAGAGGTATGTTGGCTTATGATAATTACTATCAACATAGAGTAGCTAGAAATAAAACTACAGATACATACCGAATTATTAAAGATCCAGAAGATTCTACTAATCCTATTTTTGTTTATGAAGGTAATTCTACTCCATTCACTTTTAGCGAAGGCTATAGCAGGGATAGAAAGATTTATACTGAAGGAGCTTTTGAATATGCCCATAGCTTTGGAGATCATAACTTTACTGGACTTGCTTTGTATATGCAAGAAAAATATACAGCACCGGGTCAAGAGTATAATGTACCAAGAGGGTATCAAGGTTTAGTAGGTAGAGTTACTTACAACTATGCAGAAAGGTATTTAGCAGAGTTTAATATGGGTTATAATGGTTCAGAAAACTTTCCTGAGGGCAAGCGCTATGGTTTTTTTCCATCGTTTTCTTTGGGTTGGGTGCTAACAGAAGAGGCATTTATGTCTAACCTTACAGCTCTATCATTCTTTAAATTAAGAGGTTCTTATGGCGAAGTTGGTAATGATAAGATTGGTAATGCGCGTTTCTTGTACTTGCCATCAGTTTTCTATCCTAATTCGGGAGGTTATTATTTTGGTGATTATACCGGAGGTTCTTACCAGTGGTATAGTGGAGCTCAAGAAGGTAGAATTGGTAACCCAGATGTTACTTGGGAGAGAGCACAAAAAACAGATATTGGTGTTGAAATAGGCATGTTTAGAGATAAAGTGCGTATAAATGCAGATGTTTTCTATGAATACAGAGATAACATTTTAGCCTATTTGGGTACAGTACCAGCACTAGTACAAGCCAACTTGCCACCAGATAATATTGGTGAGGTTGAGAATAAAGGTTTTGAGATAGAATTAAACTACAATAATAGTATTGGTAAAGTTGATTATTGGATAAAAGCAAACTACTCTTTTGCAAGAAATAAAATTCTTTATCAAGATGAGCCAGAAAGAGCTTATCCTTATTTACAAAGAACTGGTCAATCTGTAGGGCAATATTTCGGTTTGGTAAGTGATGGGTTTTATAATACTCAAGCCGAACTAGATGCCGCATTAGCATCTGGATTTGCAAGTGAGTTACAATTAGGAGACGTTAGATATATTGACCAAAATGGAGACAATATTATTAATGAATACGATGAAGTACCAATAGGTTACTCTCGTTGGCCTCAAATTATATATGGTGTATCTCTCGGTTTCCAATATAAAGGATTCGATATTTCAGCACTATTCCAAGGAGCAGAAAAAACCTCTGTGTATATAGGCGAAATGGCTGCTTTTGCATTTGATACCGACTGGAGAAATGCTACTGCAAAACACCTCGAACGTTGGACACCAGAGCGCTACGAAGCGGGTGAAACCATTACTTATCCTCGGGTTCAACTTTCTCCAACTCCTGGCGATCACAATTACAGACGCTCAGACCTTTGGTTAAAAGATGCAAGCTATTTAAGATTAAAAAATGTGGAGCTAGCTTATAGATTTAGTGGCGGTTTTGTATCAAATATAGGCTTGCAAAGTGTAAGGGTATTTGTAAATGGAAACAACCTGATCACTTGGAGTAAGATGGATACTTTTGATCCAGAAGCACCAGAAGGTAGAGGAGAGTTTTATCCTCAAATGAAAGTCTATAACTGTGGTGTTAATATTCAATTCTAACGATTAGCATTCAAACTCGATTTACCATGACAAAAACTCAAAATAGATTTCTATGGATTCTCTGTGTATGCAGTTTGGTATTCGCCAGTGCATGCGAAGATTTCTTAGAAAAACCAGAAAGTAGCGACGTAACTAAAGAAGAAATATTTTCAGATCAAATCAATGCCGAAAAGTTTCTTTGGGAAACCTACAACACTTGTGTTCCAAGAGGATTTCCTTATCAGTGGGATAGATATAATGGTATGTATGCTTCAATGCTTGCCGCTGCATGCGATGAGGCTGATGTAACGGCTTCATGGACAGGCTCTAATAATCATAATGTAGGCAATGTAACTCCCGGTTATACAGGTGAAGATGATTTTGGAGTACACTATAAAGGAATCAGAAATGCCAGCATATTTTTAGAAAATATAGATATGGTTACTGATATGTCAACTGCGGAAATTAATCAGGAGAAAGCAGAGGCAATGGTACTTAGAGCAATAAGGTACCATGAGTTAATGAAAAGATATGGAGGTATTCCATTGGTTACAACAGCATTAAGTGTAAATGATGAAATAAAAATTCCTCGAAATACTTACGAAGAATGTGTAGATTTTATCGTAAATCAATGTGATTCAGCCTTAGCATTTTTACCAGATTTCTATTCTTCTAATTATACTGGCAGAGTTACAAAAGGTGTGGCATTAGCATTAAAAGCAAGAACACTATTATATGCAGCCAGTCCATTGCACAATACAGATCAGCCTTACGACGAAACAAATAGAGCGTATACTGGCTACACCAACTACGATGAAAGTAGATGGCAAAAAGCTGCAGAAGCAAACAAAGCTGTATTAGATTGGGCACAGGAAAATAGTTATCATTTAATTACAGAAGAAGAAAATCCTGCAGATAATTATAGAATTGCCGTTGAAGAACCGCAAAACGATGAAATACTTTTTGCTTCTCAATTCAATGGTATGTGGTATCCAGGTTGGTTATTTTCTCAGTTCGTAATGCCTACTGGAGTTTACGGTGGTTGGTATGGTCATGGTGTAACTTATGAGCATGCTATTAAATATTATACAGCAACAGGAGGCGATCAAGTATGGCCAGAAAGTGGTTCTTATGAAGAGTTTTCTGAGAAAATGCAGGATATGGAGCCTCGTTTCCAATACTCAGTTCTATATTCTGGAAGCAAGTTTAATGATGAAGCGGGAGTAATAAATTTTTTCAGGCAAAATGATGGTTCTTGGTCTACCAACGCACCAGTAAATGGAGTGGGTTACATGAAGAAATTTTTGGTTAAAATGACCAATAATGGCGCTCAGTTCAACTGGATATTATTTAGACTTGCTGAGTTTTATCTAAACTATGCCGAAGCATTAAACGAATATTCACCTTTAGATGCCAATGCTTTTGAAGCTTTAAATGTAATTAGAAGAAGAGCTGGTTTACCAGATATCACTTCTGCTGATCCTCAGTATAATACCCAAGAGGGTTTAAGACAGGCGATAAGAAGAGAAAGAGCTATCGAACTCGCATTTGAAGAGCATAGATTTTTTGATGTTAGAAGATGGATGATTGCAGATCAGGAAGGTGTAATGCAAGGACCAATGCATGGACTCAACTTGTACGAACAAGCAGATAACAGTCTGATCTATAAGAAAGAAGTATTTGAGACTAGAGTCTGGAATAACCGATTATACTTATATCCGCTCCCGCAGACAGAAATAGACAAAGGATATATGGAACAAAATCCTGGTTGGTAATCACGCTACTTTAAAAATTGAAGCAAATGAAATTTTATATCAATATAATTAAAGACAGAGTTAGCAACATCTATCTTGCTGTTGCACTCATCTGTTTTTGTCACATAACCTATGCTCAGTCAGTAGAAGATACCACACAAACTGAGCTAGCTGAGACACAGATTGATTCTGATAAAGTTCCAGTAGCTTATGGAATGCAATCTAGTAAGCAATTAATTGCCGCAATTTCTTATTTAGATGGTGAGAAAATGGCAAAAACATTAACTCCTACACTTAGTAATTCATTATATGGCAGATTACCCGGATTGACTGTTTTACAGCAAAGTGGTGAACCCGGCTACGATTCTCCGCTTATGTTAATAAGAGGCATGGGCACTTATAATAACAATAATTACTTGGTATTTGTAGATGGTTTTGAGGCTTCTTTCGATCAATTATCTGTAGAAGAAATTGAAAGTATTGCTGTTTTGAAAGATGCAGCTGCACTATCATTATACGGAATGAGGGGAGCCAATGGAGTTATTCTCGTTACTACGAAAAGAGGTTTTGATGGCAAAACTAAAATTGCTTTTAACGCCCGGTATGGTTGGCAACAACCTACAGAATTACCAGATTTTCTAGGTTCTTACGACTATGCCAGATTGTACAACGAGGCAGCAACTAATGATGGAATTAATGCTCCTTATTCAGAAGCTGATTTAGAAGCTTATCGGACAGGTAGCGATCCTTTTCTACATCCAGATGTAAATTGGTATGATCAGTTATTGAGAAAATCTTCTCCAATTAGCGATTATAACACCACTTTTACTGGAGGTAATGAAACTATGAAATACTTTGTATTACTTGGTTACATGCACAACCAAGGTTTGTATGCCAATACCGATCCCGAAAGAAAGACAAATTCTAATGCAGATTTTAGCCGCTATAATTTCAGAACGAATATAGATGTAAATATCTCACCGAAAATAACTGGTTCATTAGATTTTGGAGGTAGGGTAGAAGATCGCTCATTTCCAGATTACAATGGTCCGCAATTGTGGCAAAATATGGCAAGATATCCAGCAAATGCCTATCCTGTAAAAAATCCAGATGGAACTTGGGGTGGTAATTCTGTTTACCCAGATAATCCGGTAGCTTCTGTTTTGGAGACTGGTTATAGCTCAACCCATGATCGTAACATAATGGCTACAATTCGTCTGGCTGAAAAACTTGACTTTATCACCGAAGGTCTAACTTTTAGACAAGTTGTTTCTGATAATAACTGGCATCGTGGTGTTTATAATAAAACAAAAGACTATGCCTATTATGAGCTTACTGTTGGGCAAACTGACGATGGTCGAGACTCTCTCATTTACCTACAAAGAGGAAATGATACAGATTTTAGTGTTGGTGAAGGAAGTAATAATGATAGTCCTAGCTACAACGATCAATATAACAGGTTCAACTTTCAGCTTGGTTTAGATTATAACAGACAGTGGGGTGCAAGTACTGTTTCAGCAATGTTACTTTACCACCAAGATTTGTATGAGATAAGCGGTAACAATGTTCCATATGCACAACAACGATTGATGGGGCGTGTAAACTACGATTATAAATCTAAATACTTTGCAGAGCTGGGCTTTTCGTATAGTGGTTCAGAGAGTTTTCCAGAAGGCAATAGATTTGGATTTTTTCCTTCACTATCAGCAGCATGGGTAATAAGTGAAGAAGATTTTCTAGATGCATCTTGGGTAGATTATCTCAAATTGAGAGCTTCGGCAGGTTTAACAGGAAACGATCTTATAATCGGTAACAGGTTCGCCTATACCCAAGATTATTATTATTCGGGTGGTTATTATTTTGGCCCAAACCTAAGTTATTCTTCCAGTATGATAGAAGGAACTACGGCGAACCCAAATATTACTTGGGAAAAATCTATGAAATATAATGTGGGTATAGATGGAACACTCTTTTACGACAAACTCGATTTTTCTGTAGATTTATTTTATGAACGTCGTACAGATGTACTCTCAGATGGAGATGCTACAGTGCCAGCCTATCTTGGTGTAGATGCTGCCTACGAAAATGTGGGAATAGTTAATAACCGAGGTTTTGAGGTAGATTTAAAATACAGTGATCACATTGGAGATTTTAACTATTTTGTTGGAGCTTCTACATTCTATGCTAAAAATAAAATAGTAGAGATGAACGAAGTTGTACGACCAGAAGATTACATGTATCGTACAGGTAGCCCAATTGGCAGTATGTATGGACTGCAAGCAGTTGGATTTTACCAAACAGCAGATTTTGATGAAAATGGAGACCTAAATGAAGGAATACCTGTTTCGACTTTTTCGCCTGTACAACCCGGAGACATTCGCTACGAAGACCTTAATAACGATGGTTTTATAAATGAAAAAGACGAAACCATTATCGGTAAGAGTAATATTCCGGCTTTAACATATAGCTTGCAACTTGGAGCGTCTTACAAAGGCTTTTATATGGAACTTTTCTTTCATGGAATTTCAGAGAGAGATGTATATGTAAACGGGCCATATTTCTGGGCATTTATTAATGATAATAACATTGCTACAAATGCGCTCGACAGATGGACACCAGATAATCCTATAGATGCAACATACCCACGTTTAACTACTCAACCTAATGCAAACAACTATCGCTCATCAACCTTTTGGAAAAGGTCTGGAAGAGTGTTAAGACTCAGAAATGCAGAAATAGGTTATAATCTGCCTGAAAAATGGATTGGCAAAATTGGGCTATCTAATGCTAAGATATTTGCAAGCGGTGTCAATTTATTTACTTGGGACGAAGTAGAGAATGTTGATCCTGAAGCACTGGGAGGTTATCCAGTATTAAAGAGCATGAGTATAGGCACTCATATCGAATTCTGATTATTAGGCTAAAAGCATGAATAAAATGAAAAAATATACAATAGGGTTCTTAATCCTGATAACAACAGCTTTAATATCTTGCGAAGATAGCTTCCTCGATAGAAAGCTAGATACAAACTACACACAGGAGCAAGTGTTTGCCAATTATGGTACTATGCGAGATTTTGGTTTGGGTATTTACACTTACTTGCCAGCGGGCTTTAATAGAATTGATGGAGCAATGTTAGCTTCAGCAACCGATGATGCGGTACATGCTGGTACTGGTACACAGATACAAAGTTTAACTAATGGAAGTTGGGGACCATTTAATAATCCGGATGACCAATGGTCTAATATGTATGCAGGGATTAGAAAAGCGAATATGTTTCTCGAAAATACAGAAAACTACGAAGCGGTTCTATTTCGTGATACTATTACGGATGAGGGAAGAAATAACTACCTCAATCAAACAAATGACATTGGTTGGCTAAGAGCAGAAGCTAAAGTTTTAAGATCTTTTTTCTATTTTGAATTAATAAAAAGATATGGTGGCGTTCCGATTATCGAACAGACTTTAGACCCTCAACAAGAACAAGATCTAAGTAGAAATACATTCGAAGATTGTGTTGACTTTATTGTTTCTGATTTAGATGCACTAGAAGATGATTTGAGACTCACTTGGGTTGGTTTTTCTAGTGATGAAAAAATTGGTCGTGCTAATTGGGGAATTGCTTTGGCAATAAAAGCTAGAACTTTGCTATACGCTGCAAGTCCACTTCACAACCCAGCAAACGATATCGCAAAATGGCAAGCTGCGGCAGCAGCAGCTCATCAAGTTATTGAGTTGAATCAATATAATTTAGCTTCCAATTATCAATCGTTATTTAGAGCTAATACTAGTAATGAAATAATTTTTGCCCGTAGATATGCTGCGAGTAATGGTTTAGAGAGAGCTAATTATCCAGTAGGTTTCGAAGGAGCTCAGGGGGGGACTAACCCGACTCAAAACTTAGTCGATACCTATCAAACAATTAATGGCCTTTCAATTTCAGAAGACCCAACATACGATCCACAATCACCTTATGAGAATAGAGACCCTCGTTTAGGTATGACTATTATTTATAATAACTCAGATTATAAAAGACGTGAGGTGGAGACTTGGAATGGTGGCGTGGATGGTCCTGATAAATCGAGAGGAACCAGAACTGGCTATTATTTGAAGAAATTCGCGGATGAAAATCTGGATTTACTTCAAAATACAAGCAGTACACATACTTGGATTTATTTTAGATATGCCGAAGTGCTATTGAATTATGCAGAAGCAATGAACGAGGCTTATGGTCCAGATGATAATGCAGGTTTTTCACTTACTGCAAGAGAAGCGTTAAACATGGTTAGACATAGAGCAGGAGTTGAGATGCCTGATGTAATAGCTGCTGATGCTTCGGCATTTCGCGAAGCTGTAAGAAATGAAAGAAGAGTAGAGTTAGCTTTTGAAGAGCATCGCTTTTGGGATGTAAGAAGATGGAATATCGCTTCAGAAACTTTAGGAGAAGATGCATTTGGGGTTCAAATTCAAAGTGAAGGAAATGATAACTTCAATTTCATTTATTCTGACAGTCCGGTAGAAAAGAGGGTTTTCAGTTCTAATATGAGCCTTTACCCTATACCAAGTGATGAAATATACAAAACTGGTCTGCAACAAAATACAGGCTGGTAATTATAAAACTTTAAAATGGTTTTAAGATGTTTATTATGAATAAAATCAAACCAATATTAAAAAGCATTGCAATCGGTCTTTTAATTTTTACTATGGCTGCCTGCGACGAGGAAGTTTCTGAGTTTGAAGTATTTCAGCCTCCTGTTGATGTTTCAATGAGGTTTGGTGGAGATATGTTAGAGATTCCTACTCAAAGAAGTTTTAGTGTAGATTCTGCTCAAACAAAATTCGAAGTATTTCTGGGAGTTTCTCTATCTACGGTAACATTAGATTCTTTTATTGTAGATGTGGCTTTAGCTAATGATACAGCTAATACGATTGTCTCTAACGGTTCATTAGAAAATGCAATGCTAATTCCTGAATCAAGTATTCAAATGCCATCTAAAGTACAAGTTCTAGCAAATACCATAAGTGCTCCACTACATGCAATTATCGACTTTAATGTGTTAGCAGAAAATCCAGATAAACTCCTTGTATTTGCAGTGCAACTTACCAATGCAGGCGGTAACGGACTTGCTAATGAGAATAAAACTGCAGTGATTGTAATTGATGCTGATGTGGCAATTGCAGCCAGCGAAATAGGAGATATTACAGCTAAATATTTAAAGAATACAGGTTATCCCTTTACTTCTTCTGAAAGAGAATATGACGGTGGCCGTTGGGGAAATCTCGATAATTGGCAGGCAAATGATGGAGCAAAAAGCCACAATGGATATGGTGGTTTTAACTCAGATGCAGGTGGTACTTTTGGTCTAGAAGCAGGCTGGGGTTCACCATCTATTTTAAACGGAAAAGTTTATCAAACCACCACGCTTCCAGCAGGTGTATATGAATTTGCAGTAGCAGAATGGGAGTGGGATGGAACTGGTGCAGACCCAGCTTATTTTGTCGTTAACCTTGGTTCAGAATTGCCAGATATTGATAACCTTTCAGATGCGCTCAATTATGTTGCTTTGAGTAGAGGTGTTATTGAATTTACTCTTTCAGAAGAATCAGAAGTTTCTCTCGGAGTGGTAGTAAACTTTTACGATAGTACTGGACAGGGTTTTAAAATTAAGAAACTTACTTTAACGCGAATAGAATAACTACTAGTGTTTGATTTACTCTAGCATGTAGCTTTAATGCAGTTCTTTCTGCTTAAAGCTACTTTTTCAACATTCAATTCACTACTTTGTGATTTAATCAACCAGAATACACTCAATAATTTAATTAACCTAATGAAAACATTTACTTACCTATTTTACTATTTGAGCATATGTCTACTCATATCCTGTACTTCTAAGAAGCAGGATGATACAGAGCTTGTGCTTGAAGATTCTGCGGAAAAAGAAGACTACCGTTTAATTTGGAGCGAAGAATTTAATATTGATGGCAAACCAGATACAAGCAGTTGGTCTTACGAACATGGTTTTGTAAGAAATGAAGAACTTCAATGGTATCAGTCAGAAAATGCAACTTGCAAAGATGGTATGTTGGTAATTACAGCCAAAGAAGAAAAAATACCTAATCCAAAATTTACTGAAGACTCCAATAACTGGAAAGAAAATAGAGCTTTTGCTAATTATACTTCTGCCTCTTTAAATACCAGAGGTAAAATGAATTTTAAATATGGATTAGTAGAAGTAAAAGCCAAAATTGATACAACTATGGGCATGTGGCCTGCTATATGGACATTGGGAGAAAGTAAGGGTTGGCCATCAAATGGAGAAGTTGATATTATGGAATTTTACCGATCTGATAGTACTGCAGTAATTATGGCAAATGCTGCTTGGGGTGATCACTGGACAAAAGTTATTTGGGATAGTCAAGAAACTCCTTTAAATCATTTTCTTAAAAAAGATACTGATTGGGCAGAGAAATTTCATATCTGGAAAATGGACTGGACTGAAAACTATATTAAGCTTTTTCTTGATGATGAATTATTAAATGAAATTGACCTCACTAAATCTTTAAATGGAGATGGTTATAATCCGTTCCATCAACCCCATTACCTTTTACTTAATCTTGCAATTGGCTCTAATGGAGGCGATCCATCAGAATCTACATTTCCTAGAAAGTATTGGGTAGATTATGTAAGAGTGTATGCAAAAGAATGAGCTTTTTTTATAGAGCAACTTCATAATGTGAAAATGGTTTTTACAGATCAAAACCATCTGTAATGTATAATCAGCGAAGAATAAAGCAACATCACAAAATCATATAAATTAATGCTAACAATCAAAAATGCCCTTTTTTCAGCTATTTCTATTCTTTTCTTAATGTCTCAAATAGCTTGTGCACAAACTGAAAAAAACGATTGGGAGAACCCTGAAATAGTAGAAATAAACAAAGAAACACCCCATGCATCATTTATGGTTTACGACTCTCCAAAAGAAGCTATAAATGATGTTTACGAAAAGTCTGCCTACTATAAAATATTAAATGGAGATTGGAAATTTACTTTTTCAAAAGATGTAACTAGCAGACCTAAAGACTTTTACAAGACTGATTTAGACGATAAAAATTGGAATAATATTCAGGTTCCTTCTAATTGGGAGATAGCAGGTTTTGGTATTCCAATTTATACAAACGTAAACTATCCTTTCCCTAAAAATCCTCCAAAAATAACAGGTGATAACTCTGTGGGCACTTATAGAAAGCAATTTACTATTCCGAGTAATTGGAAAGGTAGAGAAGTAATTTTACATTTTAACTCGATTAGTGGGGCTGCTTTTGTGTTTGTAAATGGGCAAAAAGTAGGTATAAGCAAAGTGGCTAAATCTCCAGCCGAATTTGATATTACACCATATTTAAAAGAAGGAGAAAATCTTCTGGCAGTTCAAGTATATCGCTGGCACGATGGCAGCTATTTGGAAGATCAGGATTTTTGGAGACTTAGTGGTATAGAGCAAGATGTGTATTTATATAGCTTACCTAAGCAAACTATTTGGGACTTTTTTGTAAATGCCAGTTTAGATGAATCGTATCAGAATGGCGTGATGGATGCAACAGTTAACCTGCGTTCATTTAATAGTGCAATTGAAAAGGGGGCAGTATTGTTAGAAATTTTTGATGAAGATGGAAGTAATCCGATTTACTCAGAAGAAAAGTTATTTGATAAAACAGATTCAGTTAACTTCACCGGCACATTTGAGAATATAAAGATGTGGAGTGCAGAAACACCTCATCTACATACTTGCCTCATCAGTTTAAAAGATGCTGAAGGAAAAACAACCCTAGTTACAGGAACCAAAATTGGCTTTCGAACTGTGGAAATCAAGAATGCACAATTGCTAGTGAATGGAATACCTGTATTAATAAAAGGGGTAAATTTGCATATCCATAATGATGTTACTGGCCATGTACCCGATATGGAAACCATGCTGAAAGACATTAAGTTAATGAAACAGCATAATATTAATGCTGTTCGTACAAGCCACTATCCTCAACATCCAGATTGGTATAAACTCTGTGATAAATATGGATTGTATCTGGTAGCTGAGGCAAATATTGAAACACATGGTATGGGTGCAGAATTTCAGGCATGGTTCGATAAAAAGCAGCATCCGACATATTTACCCGAATGGGCTCCGGCACATCTAGACAGAATTAAAAGATCGGTAGAAAGAGATAAAAATCATCCATCGGTTATTATTTGGTCTATGGGCAACGAGTGTGGCAATGGACCTGTATTTCACGATGCGTACAAATGGTTAAAAGCCAGAGATAATAGCAGAGTAGCCATGTTTGAGCAAGCTGGTGAAGATTGGAATACAGATATAGTTGCACCTATGTATCCGAGTATGGGGCACATGAAAAAATATGCCGATGCAACAGATAAAACTCGACCTTTTATAATGTGTGAATATTCTCATGCGATGGGAAATAGCAATGGAAATTTTCAAGAATATTGGGATGTAATAATGGGTAGTAATCACATGCAAGGTGGTTTTATTTGGGATTGGGTAGATCAAGGTTTAAAAACAAAAAATGAAAAAGGAGAGGTTTTTTGGGCATATGGTGGAGATCTTGGTGGCGAAAATCTTCCAAATGATAATAACTTCTGTGCCAATGGAGTAGTTGCATCAGATCGAACTCCGCATCCTGCATTAACTGAGGTTAAAAAAGTATATCAGAATATTTTGTTTGGTTGGGATGATAAAGAAGCTGGTAAAGTCCAAATCCAAAATCTTTATGACTTTACAAACCTAGATCAGTTTGATTTTAAATGGGAGCTTGTTAAAAATGGTCAAGTCGAAAAAACTGGCAATTTTTCTATTAAGCTAGCCCCTCATTCATCTATTGAAAAAGCGATTGATTTCGGAGATATTACACCAGAATCTAAAGATGAGTACTTTGTAAATATCTTTGCTTTTACTAAAAATACTTCAGAGATGATTCCTGCCAAGCATGAAATTGCTCGTGAGCAACTAGTATTAAGTAAAGGAGATATATTTGGTGAAGTGTCTAATATAGAAGGAAAATTAAAAGTGAAGAATAAAAATGGGAAATTAAATTTTACTTCTGAAAATATTTCTGGCGTATTTGATACAAATAATGGCACTTTTGAAAGCCTTAGTTTGGATGGTGAGGAAATCGATCAATTTCCAGAGCCATATTTTTGGAGAGCAACAACCGATAATGATTATGGAAACAGAATGCCCGAAAAATCGGCTATTTGGAGAGACGCTGGTACTGAGCGAAAACTAGAAAAAGTAGAAGTAGGCAAGCAGAATAAAAATGGGCAACCGATTAAAGTTATCTACAGTTTATTAGATGGCAAAGCTACCTATACTATAGATTATAACATTCTGAATAATGGTGCTATTGAAGTTACAAATACCTTAAAAGCTGAGGAAGAGCTACCAGAAATTCCACGTTTCGGAATGAGAATACAATTGCCTAAATCGTATAATTATCTCGAATATTATGGTAGGGGTCCCGAAGAAAACTATTCTGATAGAAATACCGCTTCGTTTACCGGAATTTATGAAGCTAAAGTGAATGAGCAAAAGATGCCTTACATTAGGCCACAAGAATTTGGCTACCATACAGATACTAGATGGATTAAATTATCAGATAATCAAGGAAACAGTTTATTAATCGAAGGTAAGCAGCCATTGAGTTTTAGTGCATTAAATGTAAAAACCGAAGATATAGATGAAGGTTCGCATAAAAGACAAATGCATCCTACAGATATTGTTTATCAAGATTTTGTAACTCTCCACATCGATCTTGCCCAACGCGGATTAGGAGGAGACGATAGCTGGGGAAAACTCCCACACGAGCAGTACAGGCTTTTAGGAAATAACTATTCCTATAGTTTTATTATTAAGCTCGAAAAAAATAGTGAACCTGATAATTGAATGATTTATAAACTTTCCTGATTTCATATAAGGCGAAATCAGGAAAGTTTGAAAAATGTATGTAATGGGTTATTTGACTTGTTCTGGTATGAGAATCAATAAGTTATAAGATTCTATCAGGTTTCAAAACTATCTAGAAATACTAATAAAGGTGTTGGTCTATTTTTCGTAAGTAGTTGCAAAAAAATCAATACTGATAATCAGCAAGTTACATAAGAACAACTCTATTATGTACATCATATCCTAAAACAGGGTATTTTCATAAAAAAGTTTGGATAAAAAATTAGGTTGTTATACTATCAAAAAAGAATTCTCACATTGCTTGCAGCCGCACAATAAGATAGTATGAAACAACCTAAAAAAACGAAACTAGTAGTTATTACCAAAAATTACAAGAATTGTTGGACATGAGAGACAATAGAGGTAAGAGACATGATCAAGCTTTTGTACTTTATTGTTTTTTATATAGTATGTTACGTTTAACAGGTCATATTACAGTTTCTTCAGTGCACAGAATGATGGAAAAAGAATATACTTATCTAGCTAATGAATTGGGATTAGTAGTTCACAAATGTATTTCTCGGAGTCAATTGGGTAGACTATTAGAGCTACTCGACTTTCATTCCTATAACCAATTAAATGAAGACTTTTTTGGAATAAGCATTAGCCATCAACATAAAAATGGTATTGACTCTTGGTTTGCTATTGATGGGAAGGAATTACGAGGGAGCATAGATGGGGTTGCAGGGCAAAAACGGTCTGAGAATATAGTAAGAATACTCAATCATCATGATAGTAGTAGTAAAGTCATTTGTTATTATGATGGCTCAAAGAGTTCTGAAAAGGCACTGGTGAAAAGATATTTTGAAAACCAAAAGTCACTAAAATGTTGCTACAGTCTGGATGCACTACATACTAGTGCTCATCTGATGACAGCCATTCACCAAAGACAGGGTACTTATCTGGCTCAAGTTAAGGCTAATCAAAAACACCTCCTAGAAGCTTGTAAAGAGATCCATCAAACTGAAATGACATTTTGGAGTGAAGAAATATATGAGAAAGGACATGGCCGAATAGAGAGAAGAAAAGGCTATTGCTATCACATAGATCCAAGTTGGTTTGCTAGAGTTTGGAATAATAGCGGAGTAGCTAAACTTATGGTGGTAGAACGAGAACGAACTAATTTGAAAACAGGTAATAAAAACGTAGGTACTTATTACTATATCTCTAATAACAAGGTGACTCACCGTAATTGTAAAGATATTGGAATAGAGTTATTCCAAGCTGTAAGGGCACACTGGCGGCCCCCGCGGGGAGTATTGAAGCTGATCACTATATACGGGACAAAATATTTGGAGAAGACAGTATTAAGTGCTTCAATAAATGGAGAACTAGAGCAGTAGCTGCTATTATTAATGTGGCTGTAAACTTAGTTAGGAAACATAATAATAGAGAAAGTATTAAGGCATTCAGAGAAGACATGAATTATGATAGAAAATTAGCGCTGAAATGCCTAATTTAATTTTTATGAAAATGCCCTATAGCCTAAAATCTAATATAAAAAAAGGCTACATATAGGCATTGAGTGTATATATAGCCCGCAACGCTAGGTTGCGATAAAAAAGGAAGCATTATATTTAAGTGACCAAACTATAAATAATGCTTCCAATAGAGATCAGCAAAGCTAATGCTCGTACAGCAAATATGCTTAGAAACCGGCTGGAAGCAAAACATAAAAACCCAATAATCCGGGATAGATTTCATATGATATGGTTACTTTATAAAGGATTTAGACGAGGAGAATGTGCTAATATTTTAGGGGTGAGACCAAACATTATTACCAAATATATTCGTCTTTATAATGAAGGAGGTTTAGAATTACTGAGCCGTTTTAACTATAAAAAACCGGTTTCCAAATTAATGGCACATAAGGACAAAATCTGTAAAGCGATCAATAATATATTACCGGATTGTATCTCGGCAATTCGAGAATGGATCAGACAAGAATTAGGGATTGAGCGAAGCCTGCATCGAGTAAGAATTTTCATTAAAGAACTAGGGTTCAGGTACAGAAAAACCATGCCCTTTCCAGGAGGTAAATTGTCAGAAGACTGGCTAAAAGAACAAGAAAAATTCAAAACAGAAACCTTGTTTCCATTTCTTGGTAAAGCGGCCTGTGGGTCTGTTGATCTACTTTTTTTAGATAGTGCTCACTTTGTTCAAGGTAAGTTTGAACGGTTCTTATGGAGTCAAAAACCCTGTTGCAATCCTACTTTACATGGCCGTTATCGGGTGCCGAGCATCGTATTAATGTTCTGGGTGGATTGGATCTGGCCAACAGGCAAATACTAAGTCTGATTAATGACACTTCCATCAGGGCTGGAACTCTTACTGATTACATGAGATGGATAAGAAATTATCATTATCAGAACCTGGATAAAAAGCTTTATTTAATTTTAGACAATGCTCGATATCAAAAATGTGATTGGGTAAAGGAAGATGCCGAAGTATGGAATATTGAATTGGTGTATTTACCAGCATATTCCCCCAATTTAAATCTGATTGAGCGACTATGGAAGTGGATGAAAAAAGAGCTAGGAAAACATTACTGTAAGGATAAAAAATCCTTTAAGCTCCAAATTGAAAATACCTTAGAAAAAATGAATTCAGAAGTGAGTGCTGATCAATTTGATCGCTTATTTCCCTCAAATTTCAATCGTATGAAAAATCCCAAATCCTGGCGTGCTGAACTATATAGCCTTTTTGATTTAAGCTAAATGATCTGCAATGGGCATTGAGCGGATTCTTTTGCCTGTTGCGGCAAATATTGCATTGGCAATAGCAGCAGCTACTGGTGGTAAGGCAGGCTCTCCCAAACCAGTTGGCGCATCATTAGAATCAACAAATTTTACTTCAATATCCAATGGAGCATCTTTCATCCTTAGGAATTTGTATTTATCAAAGTTGGTTTCAACTACTGCTCCATCTACAAAGGTAACTTTAGGGAACATGGCATGGCAAATTCCATCTACAATGGCTCCTTGTACTTGATTTTCTGCACCACTTAAATTGATTACTGTACCGCAATTTACCGCACAAAATACTTTTACCACCCTTGGTTTATCATCAATCATTTTAATCTCAACTACCTGCGCAGCATATGAACCAAATGAATACCAAGTAGCAAAACCTCTATATACATCAGGTGGTGTGGTTCCCCAATTTGCCATTTCTGAAACAAGTTTTACAACACTGATGTATTTATCTGGGTCGTAATTGATCTTGCCAATAGGCTCTTTTTTTGCCTTTTCAAAAAACTCAAGACGGAAATCCACAGGGTCTTTTTTCAACGCTATGCAAACTTCATCCATAAAGCTTTCTGCAGGAAATGCCAATGAATTAGCACCGGGTGCTCTCCACCAACCAGTAGGGGTGTTACTAGAATAACCCTGACTATCAGACCTATAATTTTCCAAAGCTCCAGCAACATAGCTATCACCTCTGACTCCACGACCAATTGCCACACCTGATTGATGCCAAGTAAGCAACTTGTCTGTACTAAGAGCAGCACGATAGCGATACATTTTTGATGGACGATAGAAGTCGTTTTGCATGTCATCTTCACGAGTCCATTGTACCTGAACTGGGCTTTGTGCTTTAGCGGAGATAATGGCAGCTTCAACAGCACTATCATCCATCAATTTGCGACCAAATCCTCCACCTTGGCGGGGAACTCCAATCGTGATGTTATCTTCTGGAATATTTAATTGCTTAGAAATATCTCTTTTTACTCTTTCGGGCACTTGAGTAGGGCCATATAAATCGGCTTTACCATCACGCACATCAGCGTAAAAGTTTAGCGGTTCCATTTGCCCATGTGAAAGGGTTGGTATTTCGTAGGTGACATCCAATATCTTAGCTGCATTTTGTTTGGCAGCATCTACATCACCATCGTTTCTAGAATAAGAGGTTGTTCCTTTCTCAAGCAGTTCTTTAAAACCTGCAAAATGCTCAGATGTATTTTCTAGTTTATCACTAGTTTCCCATTTTATTACTAAAGCATCTCTACCTTTTTTAGTAGCCCAAGTAGAAGTAGCAAGTACAGCTACAGAATTATCAAGCTTAACTACTTTTTTAACTCCATCAACTTTAAGCGCAGCAGAATCATCAACAGAACCTAAAGTTTTTCCATAGGCAGGTGGACGAGCTACCATTGTAAATAGCATACCTTCTTTGCGTGTATCTATACCGTAAAGAGGTTTACCTGTTGCAATTTTATCAGCATCTACATCACCTATACGTTTGCCAATATATTTAAAATCTTTTGGATCTTTTAATGTCGGATTTTCAGGTACGGCCAATGTCGCTGCCTTTGTGGCTAACTCACCATAGGTTAGTTTTTTGCCACTTGCTTTATGTGTAACAGTACCATCTTCGGCAGTACATTCAGACGTTGGTACATCCCAAGTTTGAGCAGCAGCAGATATAAGCATTTCACGAGCTGCAGCTCCTACAGTTCTTAAAGGAGCAAACCTACTTCTTATGGCTCCACTACCACCAGCTCTTTGGCTACCATATTTGCTATCTAATGGAGCTAATTCAACTTCAATTTTTTTCCAGTCTACACAGAGCTCTTCCGCAATAATTAAGGGTAAAGAGGTTTTCACTCCTTGCCCAATTTCAGGGTTAGGTGCCATTAAAATAATTTTACCATCCCCTGTAATTTTGATATAAGAATTAATAGTAGCTTCTATATCTTCAACACCTTGGGCGGCAGCATCTTGACTTAGAAGAGAAAAACTAAGTAGCATACCACCTCCAGCAATACTAGATGCTTTTAAGAAAAATCTTCTGGATATTTTAGTCTCCATAATTATTTTACATTTGAGTTATTGGCCGCTAAATGGATTGCTTTTCGAATACGCACATGCGTTCCACACCTACAGATATTTGTGATTGAAGTATCGATATCATCGTCGGTTGGGTTGGGATTGCTTTCTAGCAAAGCTGCTGCTGCCATTAGTTGACCTGCTTGGCAATAGCCACACTGAGAAACATCCAGTTCTTTCCAAGCAAGTTGGAGCGGATGATTTCCATTTTCGCTTAAACCTTCAATAGTAATAATTTGGTTGTCTGCTATTGCTGATACAGGCATGGAACAAGACCGTACTGGGTTGCCATTAAAATGAACTGTACAAGCGCCACATTGACCTACTCCACAACCATATTTAGTTCCAACAAGATTTAAATGGTCGCGAAGTACCCAAAGTAAAGGAGTTGTAGGATCAACATCAACTTCTCTTTGTTCGCCATTAATATTGAGTTTAAAAACTGCCATTGTTTATAGATCAATTATTAAATTCTATTTCTATATCGTAATTTACTAGTTTGTTTTGCTGTACGCTTATACAATTCAAACCAATAATTACAAATTTCAAACAATACTAGAATTTAACATTTTTCAATGACATTTAAAAGAGAAGAATTTACAAAGTATAGGGAAAAAAGAAGGCTCAGAAGATTTATAATAATCTTTTGAGCCTATATGTATTAAATCGTTTGGAGCAAAAATTAATTAGTAGTTTGCTCTGCAGTTTCTATTTTAAATGGCACTTTTAATTTTTCCCAATGAAAATAAGCAATTGTGCTGTTATCAGTAATGTCACCAAATCCATAATTTAACCACTCTTCAAATGGTGCTTTTTGAGATGCTACTTTAATGCGTAAAGCATCCATTTTTTCATCGTATTTGTAGCTTCCCCATTGGTCGTTTACTTTGTTAAAAATTACAACCCATTCTTTTTCTCCTGGTATTGTATGAATACTATATTTACCAGCAGCTAAAGGTTGACCTTCAATTTTCACATCTGTACTAACTTCAATAGTTGTATTTTCGTTAGCTCCTGCTCTCCAAGGGAAAGGCTTCTCAGAGTATTTATTTGCTGGCTCCATTCCAAAAGGTACGATTCCACCATAAATTTTTCTGCCTTTTACACCCGGACGGCTAAACGTAAAAGTAATTTCTGTATCATTTCCAATAAATTGTGTAACACTTGCTTTTTGGCTTGGCTGTATTTTTTTGTCTTGTGCTTGAATGTTGCCTGAGAAACTTAGAAGCCCTAAAAAGGCGATAGCCAAAATGAATTTAAGATTTGCCGTATTCATACTGTTTGTTTAAAAAATTATACATATATGATCAAAAGTAGAGAAAAATACAGCTATTTAAAAAGGCTATAGCAATACAAGTTTTAATTAGTATTTTTAGAACCGTGATTGCAAGAGTTGAAAATGGTGAATTTGAGAAGCTAAAAACAATAGATTTAATAAATCAGTTAGCCAATAAGTAATTAGCAATATTTGATTTGCGTAGCTAATTGATTGAACTTAATATGTTGGAGCTAGTCTTACAGACTAAATTTAAACAAGTATTATTTTTTCAACCATAATTATTTTAAATTTATAATACACACCTTTTTCAAACAATGTGCGACTGTTTGATTTTCGTAACTAATTGTTTGATATGTTTAATTTCACCAGCTGATTATTTTTTACCTTACATTAAAATTTTTATGCGTATAAATTTTTCGTTTTAATCGACTATTATGGCAATTTTTAATTTAAACATCAATGGTAAACAACAAGAAGTAGATGTAGACCCAGCTACCCCTATGCTTTGGGTTTTAAGAGAACATCTCAATCTGGTAGGAACTAAATATGGCTGTGGTATTGCTCAGTGCGGGGCATGTACTGTCCACCTAAACGGAAATGCTGTTCGGTCTTGCCAGTTACCAGTTTCGGCAGTTCAAGATCAGGCAATCATTACCATCGAAGGCTTATCTGAAAATGCAGATCACCCAGTGCAACAAGCTTGGTTAGAGCAAGATGTAGCTCAATGCGGATACTGCCAAACAGGACAAATAATGAGTGCAGCAGCTTTGTTAAATAAAAATCCTAATCCAAGTGATGAAGAAATTGAAGCTGCTATGAATGGCAACATTTGTCGCTGTGGTACCTACACGCGTATCAAAAAAGCTATTAAGTCAACAACAATTGCATAATTCACCTCAAAAGAATCTGAAAATGAACACTTTTAAAACATCAGTTGGTAGACGTTCCTTTTTAAAAATTTCTGCATTAAGTGGTGGTGGAATGATGCTTGGCTTTAACTGGTTAACCTCTTGCCAAACTAATACAACGCCTTCCGAAGTACTCCTCTCCATGCCCAAAGAATGGTTTGATCTAAATGCCTTTTTAAAAATAGGAGAAAATGGTTTAGTTACAATTATGGCTCCTAACCCAGAGTTTGGCCAGAATGTAAAAACCTCATTACCAATGATTATCGCAGATGAGCTTGATGTAGATTGGAAAAATGTGGTGGTAGAACAAGCAACATTTAATACCGATTTATATACTCGCCAATTTGCTGGTGGTAGCCAATCTGTAAGACAAGGTTGGAAATCTCTCCGCATGGCTGGGGCAACTGCCAGACATATGCTTAAAGAAGCTGCCGCAAAAGCTTGGCAGGTTCCTTTTGAAGAAATTACAACTGAAGCCGGAATACTTCATCATAAAAAAAGTAATAAATCTGCTGGTTATGGCGACATGGCATCTGAAGCCGGTAAAATAACTATACCAGAAGAAGTACAACTAAAAGAAGTTAAAGATTTTAGCATAATCAGTACCTCACAAAAAAATGTTGAAGGTAAAAATCTGGTTATGGGTAAACCATTATTTGGTTTGGATTATCAAAAAGAAGGGATGCTTATTGCCATGATTGTGCACCCTCCAGCATTTGGTATGAAACTGAAATCAGTAAACGATTCAGTGACTAAGACAATGCCGGGAATAAAAGATGTTTTCACTATAGAAACATTTGATAAGGATTTCGAAAGAGGAGGGTTTGACACAGATGCATTTCCTGAGTTGGTAGTTGTAGTAGGAAATACTACTTGGGAAGTAATGAATGCGAAAAAAGCCTTAAAAGTAGAGTGGAAACCTATTAGTGAATCTCAGATTACAATTGCAGGTTGGAGAGGTAAATCTACAGTTACCATTCCTGCTGGTAAAGAAAACAGCTCAGATCATATGGCAAAAATGAACGAGATGGCTTCTAAACCTGGTAATGTAGTAAGAAAAGATGGAAATCCTGATGAGATATTTAAGAATGCAGCCAAAGTAATAGAGCGTTCTTATTCAGCCCCATTCCTTGCGCATAACACGATGGAACCAATAAATTTCTTTGCTCATGTAACAGAAGATAAAGCTGAAATGGCAGGTCCATTACAAGCTCCTGAGTTTGCCGAACAAACATTAGCAAACAGACTTGGCTTGCCAAAAGAAAAAATTGAAATTCACATGACACGGATGGGCGGTGGTTTTGGAAGAAGAGCTTATGATCACTATTTAGTAGAAGCTGCATTAATTTCTCAAAAAGCAAAAGCACCAATTAAAATGGTGTATACCAGAGAAGATGACATGACATTCGGTATCTATCGTCCCGCATATCATGCAACTTATAAAGCGGCTTTAGATGAAAATAACAATCTGGTTGCTTTTCAGGTAAAAGCAGGCGGTATTCCTGAGAGTCCATTACATGCTAACAGATTTCCTGCTGGTGCTGTAGATAACTATGTTGCAGAAGAATGGGCAATTAATTCTAATATAACTATTGGTGCATTTAGAGCTCCACGCTCAAACTTTATTGGTGGAGTAGAGCAATCATTTCTCGATGAAGTAGCTGAAGCGGCTGGTAAAGACCCAATAGAATTTAGGTTAGAATTACTAGAAAAAGCAAAAGCAAACCCAGTTGGAGAGCAAAACGATTATGATGTAGATCGTTATGCTGGTGTACTAAAACTGGTAAAAGAAAAATCTGGTTGGGGCAACGAGCAAAATCCTAATTTAAGTAGAGGTGTAGCGGCTTATTTCTGCCATAATTCTTATGTAGCACACGTGGTTGACATGGAAATGCAAAATGGTAAACCTGTTGTTCATAAGGTTACAAGTGCGGTAGATTGTGGTGTAGTTATCAATACAGATGCAGCTAAAAATATGGTGGAAGGTGCTGCTGTAGATGGTATAGGAAATGCCTTATTTGGTGCTATGACATTTAAAGATGGAATGCCAGAAAAAAGTAATTTTCATAATTACAGAATGATTCGATATAGTGAAGCTCCTAAAGAGATTGATGTACATTTTGTGAAAAATGATATTGATCCAACAGGACTTGGTGAACCTCCATTTCCGCCAATTTTTGGAGCTGTAGCTAATGCCATGTATAAAGCAAATGGAAAACGCTTCTATCACCAACCATTCATGGTGAATGACCAACAAATGCGTTGATTATACTTTGATATAACAAGCTAAGGGTTTAGAAAGTAAACCCTTAGCTTGTTTATAATTTAAAAATATTCTGTCTATCAGAGATTAGTTATTTCGTCTAGTTTGAATAAATAGTCAATATCTCTGTAATTTTCATCACTTTTCTAGCTCTTCAAAAAGCTCCAACATATCTTCAACAGGGTTTTCTGAACTAATATGGGCTGGTATTTCTTTTTGCTTACACCAATCTTGTTCCCATGTTTTGATTTTTGCTTGGGTTGCTGCTATGTCAAATTGTTTTCCTGATAAGATGTTTTCTTTAAGTTCAGTAAATAACATTTTCCATCTCAGCAAATAGAAATCTTTATACATACCTTGCCACGATTTTGAAGCATAATCTTTTAAAGTTGTGCCTCCCCAAATTGTAATTTGAGTTCTTGCATTTTGCACATAAAACCAGCTTTCTTCTTCTGTTTGCCCTAAGTCGTAGGCACTTTGTAACCAATAGTTTACATTGTTAAATGGCTGATACCCAATTAGCTTATCTAGCTTTGTCGCTATAAATTCAATCTTGTTTAATACACTGTCTCCTTTTGCAAAGTCTTTATTTTGATAAGCCTTTACAGTTTCAGTTAGCAATGAGTCAATTTTTATAGAAACATAATGCCTAGTAGCATCTATGGCATCATAAATTAATAATGAGTCTTTTTGAGGGCTCTCTACATTTTCTAAAAGCAATTTAGTAGCCTGAGGAATATAGGTTAACTCACTTGGATGCCCTTCAAATGTTACTATATCTGTGGTTGGTCGCTTAAAAAATAAGTAAGCACCAGCATCATCTTTCCACCATCGAGGAGACCAGTATCGAGTACTAAAGAGTCCATCTTTTAGTAAATCCCATGCCTTCAAGATTTTATCATTACTCTTACCATAGCGAGCTTGCGAATAATTATCTATCCAAGTATTCCAGTTGAGTCCTTCTTTCGTCCAAGGTAAATCGTACAAATACTCATAAATTACAGAATTGTTATTGAGCCCTTCTGGTAACACACCATAGCCAACAAGCGAGCCTGTTTGTGGGTTGTCAACCAGTTTTTTATACTCTTCATTATAAAAATCGAAATCGCCATATACAGGATTAGAACCACCATAATTGTGTACATATCCGTAAGTCCATTGTTTGCCTACATATGCTTCAGCGTCTTTCCAAACATCGGGATAGCGATCGTTTCCAAAATCTTGAATAATAATGCTGTCGTTCGGTACTTTACTTAAAAAAGCTTTTACTGATGGATTATCCCAAAATTCGCGATCGTGGCCAAAAAGCCAACCTTGCATTACCCAAGTAGCTCCTGGAGCTGCACTGGCAATGGGTTTGTAAACAGCCTCTCCATACTTTGCCAAAAGTTCTTTCTTATTCTCAGGTGTAACTGGTGGTTTCATTTCGTTGAACGAATCTGCCAGATAAAAATCGGCCTGCCCATACATTTCATTGTAAAGTTCGATAAACCTTTTGCCAATTTTATTAAAAAGCGGATCGGTGGGATCAAGCAAAAAAGTACCTTCCATGCCTTCGTTCCAAGATTTTAACTGTGTTATTTTAGCATCTGGAAATTCCTTTTTAATCCCTTTAGGCACGTAACCACTAAATGCTGGCACAACGGGCTTCATACCCAGTTTACGCATTCTATTGAGTATTTTCTTCTGCAAATCAGATTTTTGTTCTATAAAATTTATAGGTAAAGGGCCTCCATAACCATTGATATTTCCCATGCGGTGCCAAGGTAAAAAAGCAGGGCCAGCGAAATAATTTACAATAGTATCTTTCTCTAAACCCATTTCTTGCCAAAGTTTTAAATACACGGCTTCCTGACCTTCCATGGCAGTTGGCATGTTTATTCCATGCAAGGCCATCCAGTCGATTTCTTGTTCCCATCTTTGCCAGTTCCACCAAGGAGTAGTGTAACCAAATGCACAAACATTTAGATATTGCCTATGTAAGAAAGGAACTGTGAGCTTAGTTTTTAGAAAATCTGGCCAGTTTTCTGGGAGTGCGATGTGTTTGCCTTCCCAACTAAACTGCAAAGCATGTACACTTTTTAAGTAATGATAAGTGCCATAACTTAATGCTACAGTTGAAGAAGCTTTAATTATAGGTTTATTGTCAACTACTTCTATCTCTACAAACTCCTCATAACTATTATCAGAAAGCACAAGCTCAAATTCAGCAGCTCTTTTGCCAATCACTCTTTCTAGCGTTTGATAAACTGGCTTTAGCTCGACGGAAACTCCATCTTCTACTGTTTTAGTACAAGAAAACAACAAATAGTGAAATAGAATAATATTTGTTAAAAAGCGGAGTATGTATAAGATATTGATTGATTTCAATGTGTTTATATAATTTATGTTTGGAAAGTAATTGGATAAAAGTGGCACACTTGTTTCTTATTTAAGCTGAATAAGTATATATGTACTACAAATTTAATCTTATATTGAAAAAAAACCACTTCCAATTTGAAAGTGGTGAAAACTTTACTATTACTTCGTATACAAACGAGTATTTATCAAATATTTGAAATATTATTTCTTTAATAAATAAATATTACAAATATAATTTCATTAATACACCTTTCTGATAAGGTTACAAACCCAATTTAATTCTTATTGATTTCTGATGCGTACAATAGATTACCTTTGTAGTCAATCACTTGTACTAAAGTAATTTCAGCATTTACAGAAAATAGCATAAACCCGTATTCAGATTGCGCAAATTTGCTATCTGGCAACATGCCTACTTGTGTTGCTTCAGAAGCAGCACCAGAAACAAAATAATGTGTTTTACCTTTAGGAGCTATGTGTTGTAAACTATGATCGTGTCCGGCAAGGTATACATCAACTTCCTCTTCATCAATCAATTTCTTGATCGAATTTCTTACTGCTTTTGTATCGTACCCCTCTTTTCTAGCATCGCTACCAGTAAATATTGGATGGTGTCCCACCACAAATTTCCAAGTAATATTTGAAGATTTATTGTTAAGCTCTTTTCTTAACCATTGCTTTTGTGTGGTACTATCTTGAGTTTGAACATTAGGGCCATACTCTAAGTTTTTGTAAAATTCAGGTATTAGTGGATTGGTATCGATAAATGCGATTAACATTTCTTCGTTCGTACCCGGAATTTTAATTTTTTTAGAATAATACCTAGCAGGCATTTTCCATCGTCTACTAATCTTAGAATAAGCAACTTGTGCATCAGGATTAGACTTATAATCGTGGTTGCCTAACACAGGGTACCAATCCCATTGAAGCGCAAATGCTGTATAAATATCTTCAAAAGATGTGCGCCACAAAGGATCAAACTCACTAATAACACCACTTGGATAAAAGTTATCGCCTGTAGAAATAATAAAATCGGCACCAATTTCTGCTGCTGTAATTCCCATCTGATCTGCCACTAACTGCTGGTGGTCTTCACCATTTCTACCCCAATCTCCCATTACTATAAAATTTACAGCATTTTCGAGTTTACGAAGCGTTTTTGTTTGCTTTACATTATTAGTTGTTTGCTGCCCATAACAAGCAGTAAATGGAATAACTGTAAAAAATAGAATAGCAAATGAGAAGTTAATTTTGCTGTTTTTATACATTATTAAAAGGTTAATCCCATAAAAAAGTCAAAGAAAGCACAAATCTTTCTTCTTATTTTATAATAAACGATTAGAAATAAAACAATAAATTTACTTTGCGCCAAAGTAGTTAAGCGGATAATTCTTTACAAAAGAAATATTTTATAGATTTAAAAAGGATGTATATAAAAAATTAAAAATTTGGTAACTCAAATTTGTAGCTCTTCATTTCTGATTCACTTAACTTCAAATAATTTTTATTATGGTTATTAAAAAAAAAGCGTGAAAGTGTCAGAATTTAAGAGTCTACCTGATGAGGAATTAAATAGCTTATTAAGTAAGGGAAACAACTTTGCCTTTCAGGAGTTATTCAATAGATATTGGGAAAAATTGTATATTGCTGCTTACAAAGTACTTGGTGATGAGGTAATTTGTGAAGACATTGTTCAAGAAATATTTCTCGATCTTTTAGTTCGATCTTCTAGCATTGAAATTAAAAATATTCGCGCATATCTCTATCAGGCAGTAAGATTTCAAATTACAAACCACATTAAAAAGATTAAGTTTATAGATAGAAGAGCCGAAATAATCGAGAGCCATTTTATCGGAAATAATGTTGAAGACTATATATCTACTGTTGAAACTCAAAGCTTAATTAAGGAGTCAATCTCTTCAATGCCTAATAGAAGTAGGGAAGTTTTTTACTTAAGCAGGTATGAAAATCTATCTAATAAAGAAATAGCAACTAAGCTGGGAATATCTGTTTTTACTGTAGAGACTCACATGAAAAAGTCTTTAAAATACCTACGAAAATCGCTAGACATTGCGATTGTAATTATAATAATGGAGCAATTTCTCAATTAAAATTTTTTTTTATGAACCTATTTTTATCTCATTGTTGCCCCAATATTAAATAAGAAAAAATATTTAAAACAGAGTACCCAATCATACTTGTTTGATATACTTCCTAATAAACAACTAAATGAAAAAGGAAGAATTCATACCGCTCGCTAAAAAATACAATGAAGGTCTATGTTCGCCTGAAGAACAAGTTCTATATGAAAAAATCTACAAAGAACTTGTTCAAGAGGGATCATTAGCACCTAATTGGGATGAAGCACAAAGAGAGCAGAAAAGGAAAACAATTCTTTCTAGAATAGAAATTAAAAGATTAGAGCAGCATCAAGAAAAAATAAGAAATAGAAATAGAGTTTGGCAAATTGCGGCTTCAGTAATCTTATTAATAGGCATTGGCATTTCAGCTTATCTTTACAAACCGCAAGAGCCAAAAATTAATTATATAACAAAATCCACTACGGAAGGCCAGAGGTTAAATCTTACACTAAGCGATGGTTCTGTTATAGTATTAAATTCTAATAGTAAATTAACCTACCCAGAGAAGTTTTCAGCAACTTCAAGAGAAATTACTTTACAGGGAGAAGCTTATTTTGAGGTGATGCGAAATTCTGCAAAACCTTTTTCAGTAAGTTCGGGAGATGTGGTAACAACTGTTTTAGGCACATCTTTTAACATACGAGCTTTTGACATTGAAAATATAGAAGTTACAGTTAACTCAGGAAAAGTAAAGGTGGCAGCCAATGCCATAGGAAAGGAGGTTGTGCTTTCTAAAGGTCAACAAGCGAATTATTCGAAACATTTAGGTGATATAACTACTAATGAGGTGAATCCTGAGTGGTATAACTCATGGATAAGCAAGTCATTAGAATTTGATTTGATGCCTTTTAAAGAAGTAGTTAAAATTCTGGAGCACACTTATACTGCGAAAGTTCAGATACGAAATTCTGCTTCTAATGAATGCTTAATAAGAGGAAAGTACGAAGATGAAAAATTAACCAATGTACTAGACGGCCTCCAATATGTAGTAAAGTTTGATTATCACTTCGATGAAAGTGGTGTAATTATAATAGATGGAAATGGATGTATTAACTAAAAACAAAAAGCTTATAGAAAGACCTCAATTTAAATCTGATACAAATTATTACTTACTGGGTAAGTGATAAAAAAAGCCCGAACCTGTTGGCGCAGTATTCGGACTTGTTTCTTATTCCCGAGAAATGGATTCGGGAACATATTTATTGTTTCAACTTATAACAAAATTATGAAATTAGATTTACTAAAACTATTGATGTTTGCATCAAAACAAGCAATTTATGTCTTTTTAGTACAGGTAGTTGCCATGCAATTCCTGATCGCTGAGCCATCCAATAGCCAAAGCTTAATGGAGGTAGACATTACATTAAATTTAAAAAATACTTCCATTGAGAATGTATTTAGCGAAATAGAAAAACACACTGAATTTAATTTTACTTATGGGAACCGAGTAAAAACAGAGAAAGTATTTATTGATTTAGATATTAAAAATGGCAACTTACACGAAGTACTAGAATTAATCGCTTCAAAAAGCAAATTCAACTTTCGTAGAGTTAATAAAACCATTTATGCAATTCCTAGAAAAAACAGAGCTGATGTAAAGCCAATAATTGAGGAATTTAGCGATAAAGTAATTACTGGAAAAATACTAGATGCAGAAACTAACGAAGCTCTAATAGGTGCTTCAGTTATTGTAAAAGGTACTAACTTAGGTACAATCACCGATTTTAATGGAAACTTTAGATTGTCTATTCCAGATGATGCCGAGACTCTAGTATTCTCTTATGTAGGATACGAAAAGCTTGAAGTGGCTATAGGAAACCAAACAACATTTGACATAGCTCTTTCTGCTGATCTTTCTGCACTTAACGAAATTGTTGTAGTTGGATATGGTATTCAGAAAAAGGCTGATGTTACTGGTTCGATTGGCTCTGTAGAGAGTAAAGATTTTAACAAAGGTGTTGTAGCTAATCCGGGACAGCTTTTACAAGGTAAAGTTGCTGGTGTAAATGTTTCGAATGTGAGTGGTGAGCCGGGTGCTGCACAAGATGTAATTATTCGTGGTGTAGGTAGTTTGCGTTCAGGTACAACTCCACTTTATGTAATTGATGGTTTTGCTTTAGATAATTCTGAAACAGGTTTAGCATCTAACCCTTTAAACTTTATAAATCCACAAGATATAGAGAGTATCGATGTGTTAAAAGATGCTTCTGCAGCAGCAATTTATGGAGCAAGAGCAGCAAATGGTGTAATAGTAATTACAACCAAAAAGGGAAAATCTGGTAGAACACAAGTAGACGTAAATGTGTCTACAGCATTTTCTAACTTGGCTAACAAAGTAGGTGTATTTAGTGCAGATGAATTTCGTACTCAGGTAGTGGCTGCTGGAGGTACATTAGATGATAATGGTGCTGATACAGACTGGCAAGACGAATTAACCAGAACAGCATATTCTAAAAATGTAAACCTTGCGCTAAGTGGTGGTGCTAACAAGTTTTCTTATTATTCTGCATTAGGAGTAGATGATCAAGAAGGTATTTTGAGAGGAAGTAATTTGAAAAGATATTCTGGTCGATTAAATCTTAATCAAACTACTTTAAATGATCGTTTACAAATAGCATTTAATTTAACAGCTAACAGAACTGAGAATTTAAGAGCAGACTCTAGGTCTATTGTATCAAACATGTTGCAATTGAATCCAACAACTGCACCTTATACTGACGGAGAACCTACTTTGTTGGAAAATATGCTTAATCCTTTTACTCGCGAGGAGATTTACAGTGATCAAGCAGTTAATCACCGTATTTTAGCGAATATTGCACCTTCTATCGAAATCATAAACGGATTAACGTATAAATTAAACTTAGGTGTAGATTATTCTACTACCAACAGAGACGTACAATACAAGCCTTATTCTTTATTAGAAGATTACATAAACGGTTCGTTGAATACGGTTAATACTACCAACAAAAATTCATTGGTAGAGAATACATTAACTTATAGTTTACTCCAAAACAGCCATAGTTTTACATTTTTGGTTGGGCATACTTATCAAAAGACTTTTGAGCACCAAAAGAGTTTTAACTTAGAAGGCTTCTCAGACAACGGTATTGATCCAGAATATCAAGATCAGATTAGTGGAGAGAGTACGCCAACTTATTTAAATACATATGCAGTACAAAACGAATTGCAATCTTTCTTCGGAAGGGTAAATTATGGTTTTGATGATAAGTATTTGATTACAGCTACTATGCGTGCTGATGGTTCTTCAAAATTTGGTGGTAATAACAGATATGGTTATTTCCCTTCAGTAGCACTAGGTTGGAACATTATGAATGAGGATTTCTTAAGTGGTTCTCAAAAAATAAGTAACCTTAAATTGAGAGCTAGCTGGGGAAAAACAGGTAACCAAGAAATTCCTGCTAAGATCACGAAGTTGAGCTATACAGATAGCAAGGCAGATAATGATACTTATCCAATTGATGGAACAGAAAGCTCTATTGAAGACTATCCTTACGGAACTATTTTTACTCGTTTAGCAAATCCAGATATCCAATGGGAAGTTTCTTCGCAGACAAACGTGGGTGTAGATTTTGGGTTTTTCAATAACAAATTATCTGGTTCACTTGATTACTTCAATAAAGTATCTGAAAACATCTTGTTAGAAGTGACTCCGGCAGATCCAATTCAGCCTACGAATAAATACTGGACAAATATTCCAGATATGGAGATCAAAAATAACGGTATCGAACTTTCTTTAGATTACCAAAGCGATTTAAACAAAGATTTCCTATTCAACATTGGAGGTAACTTAGCTTATACTAATAATGAAGTTGTAAATTCTCCATATAAAGTATTAACCACTGGTGCAGCACAAGGAGCTGGACAAACAGATGCTACTATTAATGGTAACATAAACGGAGAGCGAATCGGATCATTCTATATGCAAGAGTTTACAGGAATAGGAGAGGATGGTTTAAGTATTTTATCTGACGATCGTAGAGTTGTAGGAAGTGCATTACCAGATATGATCTATGCATTTTACATCAACTTACAATACAAAAACTTTGATTTAGGATTCAACTTTAATGGAGTTTCTGGTAATAAAGTGTATAACCATACTGCTATGTCTTTATTCACTAAAGGCTTGTTAGTTTCTAATTTCAATACCACAGATTTACCTACTCAATATCCTAATGAAGACTTTACCAATTCAAATTCTGTATCTACAAGATATTTAGAAAATGGTAGTTTTTTACGTTTGAACAATGCCACTTTGGGGTATAACTTAAAACCTTCTCTTATAGGTCTTGATGGAGTGATTAATACTATTCGTTTATCACTAACCGGACAAAACCTATTTGTGATTTCAGACTACAGTGGATATGATCCTGAAATTAACTCCAATCTTTCACTAGATGGCATACAAACTTTTGGTATTGACTATTTCAATTATCCAAAAGCCAGAACAATTCTAATAAGCTTAAACGTATCATTCTAATCGAAAATAAACTTCAACATGAAGAATAAATTTATAATAGCATTATTCGGTATCAGTTTATTGTCTTTTGTAGGTTGTACCGATTTAGAAGAAGAAATTTTAGATGAATCTCTTGAAGGAAGCGGACAGGCAGAGGTGATTAGCGGTGCTATTGCTCCTGCTTATGGACAAATTTCGTGGACTTGGAGACATACCAACTACTATGGTTTACAACTAATTCCTGCTGATGAAGCTATATTACCATACAGAGGCGGAACAGACTGGTACGATGGTGGTAAATTCTTAGAGGCTCATTCTCACGAAATTTCAGCAGCAAACGACTTAGTAAGTAGTTCTTGGAACGAAGTAACTGTAAATATTTCTA
The DNA here is from genome assembly GCF_026250525.1 of Chondrinema litorale. Lineage (GTDB taxonomy): Bacteria > Bacteroidota > Bacteroidia > Cytophagales > Flammeovirgaceae > Chondrinema > Chondrinema litorale. Next base: position 114,263 of record NZ_CP111052.1, on the reverse strand, counting down.
GAGCACTTTCTGCCATTGAGGTATTAACTCCGCTTGCAGAAGAGGGCAACACCGAAGCAGAAGGAGCACTCTACGAAATGAAAGCTTTGAGAGCTTATCTAAATATGTTGATGTTAGATAGCTGGGGCATAGCATTTAAAAAAGAATCATCAGACGAACTTTCTGAAATTCTTAGAGCCCAAGAAGCAATAGATTACATTGAAAGCGAACTTTTATCTGTGGTTGATTTGATCAATACGACTAAAGGCCCAGGAAGAATAAACCAAGCAACCGTTTGGGGATTTTTAGCAAGGTTGAATTTGAATGCGGCTGTTTATCGTGATCCTTATGGTACACCTGATTTCACTGCGCAAGATATGGCCAATGTAATCACTTATACAGATAACATTATCAATTCAGGTGCTTACTCATTTTCACCAGAATACTTTGATCTTTTCAATGATGAAAACCACGATAACCCTGAACTAATATTTGCTTTAGACCAACGTGGTGTTTTAAACAGAGAACACAGCCGTTGGGCATATTGGTCTTTGGCTGGTTCATGGTTTCCAAGACCAGAATTCCCAAGTGCAGATGGAACAGATGGTCCTGCAATTACACCAGATTTTTATCAAACATGGGTAGATGCTTACGGAGATGTTGATCCGGCAGAAGCAGATGCTAGATTCTACCAAGAAAACCAGATTATACCTGAAGCTTTACAAGATCTTATTGGTTTTTCACCATTAAATGATGAAGACCATTACTATTGCATGGCTGCCGAAGATTACGAAATTAATAGAGGTATTATTCGTGGTGTAATTTGGGGACCTAGAAAAGATGATAATGGTTCTTTTTATACATGTGATGAAGGATACAGAATTTATCCTGTAAAACAAACCAAAGGTAATGGTCCTGATAAAGATGTGGGATATGTAAACCATGAGCTACAGGTCGATTTTACCAACGAAGGCAGATTACACTCAAAAGGATATCGTGTTTCGAAATACCAGTTTAGCCATACTTCGCCAAATGGAAATAATTACAGTAGTGTAGATTTAGTAATGATGCGTTATGCTGAAATATTCTTAATGCGTGCTGAAGCTAAATTGAGAACAGGTGATAACACCGGTGCATTGAGCGATGTAAACACAGTGAGAACATCTAGAACTGCTCGTGAGCCAATTCCAGCAGCACTTACTGCTATTGATTTAGAAATACTTTACAGAGAGCGTGGTTTCGAACTTTACTGGGAAGGTTTCAGACGTGGCGATCAAATTCGTTTTGGACACTACGAAGATTCTTGGACAGAAAAAACAGACAGTAATCCGCTTCATAGATTATTCCCAATTCCGCAAAATGCCATTGATGGAGCATCTAACGTGGAAAGTTATTTAATCCAAAATGAAGGATATTAATTATAAGGGATTGAAGTGATCAATTGCTCAAATTAATATAAAGACATTCGCACTTGTAAAATAGCTGCGAATGTCTTTTTTATATAGAGTAGGAGCGTGATGATTTTAATCCATTCAACAAACATTTCTAGAGAGTTAGTCTTTTTCTAGTTTAGTAGAAATATGAAAAATAGCATCACCTTGGTAAATCATTGGTGCTTCATTTACATTGATAACATATCCATCATTTGGCGCCTTTATTACATGTCTTGAGTCGCCATAGGGACTAACAATTGTTGCAATTACATCACCCTTATTAACAAAGTCATGTATAGCAATTTTTGGATGTAAAAATCCTGACCTGCTTGCTCTTATCCATTTAGTAGTTGTAATTACAATGTTTTTGTGTTGAGGGTCAGGCGCAGTAAATTTTTTATTCAACATGTCTAGATGAGCTAATATGCGCATAATTCCGCCAACAGCATTTTTAGCCATCGTTTTGTCAGATTGTAAAGCTTTGCAGCTCTCATTTAATAAAATTGGAATCCCCATTTTTTTGCAAGTTGAGCGAAAAGACTTGGGAATATTTTTAGAATACACAGTAAACGGTGCATGAAAAATATCAGCATATTTTTTTAACTCTTCATTACCCTGTTCAATTCTAATTTGCGAAGCATTTAATCTTTGTCCGCCACCGGTATGAAAATCTAGACATAAGTCGATGTTGGGCAGAATACCAGATACAAAATGATGTGCAAACCGGCTAGCAAGCGATCCTTTCACACTTCCCGGAAACACTCTGTTTAAATCCCTTCCATCTGGAAAAGTTCTCGACATATTGATGAACCCAAATACATTTATAACTGGTATACAAATTATAGTTCCTCTTTTTGGGATATTGATTTTTTTTGAAATCACCTGCCTTACTATTTCCATACCATTTATCTCATCTCCATGTATGCCTGAAGTGATAAGCACTGTTGGTCCAGGAAGTTTTGCAGATTCTACATAAACAGGTACTTCTACTAAAGTATTTGTGAAAAGACGAGCCATATTTAGGTTTAGCTTTTTGCTCTCCCCCGGCAGAATACTTTCCCCAAGAATTATCAATCCCTTTGTATTCATTTTTTAATTTAATAAGTCAACATGAAATTATTAGCTAAAAAAGCAAAGCATCAACCCGCTCAAATGCATTTCCAATTCAGTGCAATTATAAAAAACAAATCAGAATTTGTATGTGCTATATTTTAATCGACTTGTGCATTATTATAAACTCAAATAAGTAAAAAAATGTACTATCTTATGATATCTAAAACATAGTGAGGAAACAATAAGCTCGATAATGATGATTGAAGTACTAAAAGAATTATTTAATAGAGACTTAAAAAAGCTAAAACAAGAAATATCTCTCTATAAAAATGAATCTACTTTATGGAAGGTAGAAAACTCGATAAGCAATTCGGGGGGAAATCTTTGTCTCCATTTAGTCGGCAACCTCAAAACTTATATAGGAAACGGATTAGCTAATACAGATTACATAAGGCAGAGAGATTTTGAGTTCTCGGCAAAATTTGTTGATAGAAACCATATTTACACACAAATAGATGAGACGATAGAAGTTGTGAATCAAGGCTTAAATCAACTTACAGATGAGGACTTAAAAGGGACTTTTCCAATGATAATTTGGGAAAAAGAAACTGGTATGGCATTTACACTCATGCACTTGCACTCCCACTTAAATTATCATTTAGGGCAAATCAATTACCATAGACGGCTTTTAGAGAAGGGTTAGTGCAGCAACAGTATACCTTAAATAACACTTTAATCTAGTTGAAAAAAGACTTCTACTTTTCGATATAAGGAGTCTGCAATACCTATATTTTTACTTTCTCCATAGTATTCGATAATTATTTTATTTTTTTCAATATTATAATTATATAATTCATTTTGAACTACTAAAGCACGTTTTTTTGAGAGAATCTCATTGCTACTACTTTTTCCTATGTTATCAGCATAACCTTTTATATGTATTTTGCCAATAGTACTTAGTTGGTTCAATTTATTAGCAAATCTTTCAAGCTTTAATTTTCCTTTTTGAGTCAATTCTGAGTTTGAGCTTGAAAAAAATATATCTTCTTTAAGATTGCTAATTCTATAATCTAACCACTCTGTTTCTTGAACACTATCAGTATTTGCTTCTTTTAAAATGAAGCTATCAAAAAAATAATATCCAGCTAAACTGTAGTCTGATTTATCATCTTCTATATAAAGATCATCCTCTGAGTAGAATGTTTGGTGAGTATAAATACCTCCTTTTGCAAATAAACCTATTGTCAAAAATTCACTTTCATTTTTTGCTTCGAATTGTAAGCTTAACTTTGTCCATTCTTTAGCATTAATTGGATTCTTAACTTTAAATGTTGGATAACAATCAAAAATAGGCTTGCTAAAAGTTTCATTTTTTTGCTTTACTGGTTTATTACTAAATAGTATTCCCAAAGCATCAGAATATGTTCTACTACTTTTAATATGGAATTCTAAATAATAGGTTGTTCCAACCTTCAACTTTTCATTTAATCGAACAGAAAAATGTTCTCCACCTAATGAAGTTCCAATTATAACATTGCCATCATGAGGTAATATTTTCTTTATTGAAATATCAGTAAGTTTATTCCAATTCTTAGATTTCGTTGTATATACATCAGGCGATCCATTTAAAGAATTCGATTTCCATGGATAACAATAATATTCAAAACAGCATCCATTACCAGTGTTACATAATTGCGAATTGCAAGGATATAATTCTAGATTTTCAAAACTTGGATTAGGTATTAAGTTTTGACTATATAGCTTTGAAAAAGCGAGCAATAAAATAAGTATTTGAAAGTAACGCATAGTAATTAGAATACTCTTTATTAAGCAAACGACAAGTCTTTTTAAGATTACATTTATAAAGGTGTAATCAGAATCCGAATAAAATGGATTAAAGTTCTTATGAAGTTGATTGTTATGAAAACTTATAAAATCACCCTGTTTTTAATTAAAATAGTTAGTATTGATACTTTATGTCTGAAATAGTAAAATTCAATAATAATAGTATTCGTAGAAGTTGAGAGCAATCTGAGAATCAATGGTATTATGTAGTCCGAGATATAATAACAGCACTCATTGAGGATGACTTTAGAATTGCACTCCAATTTTATAGAATGTTAAAAATTCAATATCCTGAAATATGGATGCAACTAAAGTTTTGTTATTTCACTGTTAGTGATGGAAGAAAATATAAATTAGATTGTGCTAACTATAGTCTAATTAAACAATTACTTCAAGTTACTCCCTCAACTAAGCTTACAGAATTTGAAAAATGGCTGCAATCGATCAATATAAACACGAACTATTAGATTTTTTCCATTGTCCAAGTGATTTTGATTTGATATTTGGAAATCCAATAAAGAAAATAGCTGTATATCAACTTTTAGAATCAATCCCTAAAAATGAAAAGAGTTTTGATGGAGAAGTGGGTGATGTCTTGGTAGGAGGTGGTTCAGGAGAGTCTCAAACTTTAAGAATATCAACAAAGGGAATAAGATTTATTTTAGATGAAAATTTTAATGATTTTGAGTTGAGAGAAGGGTTGATAAAAGCTTTTTGGACACCAACTTTTTCATTTAAAATTGGAAATGGTTTACAAAAGCTTGGCTGGAACCCTAATGAAAGTATGGAGTTTTGGTTAGCTTAAACAGTTATTAAACAATTGAAAGAAAAAGAAAAATTGAGCTTACTATATTAAATAATATTACTTTCACCCAACTTCCTCGATCTAGCTACAAGCTTCCTCAATAAGGCTACAAAAAGAAAATTCCATCCACAGATATTTGTGCCATGACTAATTTAAATGATTTTATATGGCACATCAAAATGAAAAAAGCGAAGCTAGCAATACAGAAAAAGTATGGTTTATAACAGGTTCATCTCGTGGTTTTGGGAGAATTTGGACAGAAGCAGCATTAGAAAGAGGTGACAAAGTAGTTGCAACAGCACGAAAGTTTGAAAGCATCGCAGACTTAAAAGAAAAATATGGCAAACAAGTATTGACTTTAGAGATGGATGTAACACAGCCAAATCAAGTAAAGTCGGCAGTTGAAGCTGCTAATGAATATTTTGGTAGGCTAGATATTGTATTAAATAATGCAGGATATTCACTTGTGGGAACCATTGAAGAAGCAAATACTGATGAGATTCGCGCATTGTATGAAACCAATGTATTAGGTACAGTTTCAGTGATTCAAGCTGTATTACCACTATTACGAGAACAAGGCAAAGGGCATATTCTAGGAGTATCAAGTGGACTTGGTCATTTGGCTTATCCGGTAATTGGTTATTATTGTTCATCTAAATGGGCATTTGAGGCGATTCACGAAAGTTTGGCAATAGAAGTAAAACCATTTGGAATAGATGTTACTATGATAGAGCCAGGTGCTTATGCTACAGAGTTTGGTAGTCAAGATTCTTTAAAGTTTTCTCAAAGTTTAGTGGAGTACGATAATTTGAAAAGTCAGTTTATAGGAAACTTAAAAAATATAGAACAAGGCAATCCAAAAGCTACTCCAGAAGCCATTTTTAAAGTTGTTGATGCAGAACAGCCACCTTTAAGATTATTTTTAGGTAAGAATAATTTGCCAGAGGTAAAGGAAGCTTATGCACAAAGATTAAAAACTTGGGAAGCATGGAAAACAGTTTCTGATGCAGCACAAGGATAAATTTTAGAATTAATCGGTACTAGTGAAATTGTACCGGTTGATTTTTGTGTTAAAAAGAATGAACTATTAATTATTGCAGTTTAAGAATGGTATTTAACCAAATACACACTTATGAAAAAAAATGAACATGTTCCTAAAAGGTTTGATTCGCTATCTGAAGCTTTAAATGCATTTGGTATGCCAGCACCTCAACATCCATTAATTACTATGATTAATGGAGTTGATAATTTAGTGTCGTTTCAACCACCTGAGCATGATCATGTATTAAACTTTTATAAGATATCATTTCGCCCAAACATGGGCGGTACATTAAAGTATGGTCAGACTTTTTTCGATTTTAATGAAGGAGGGATGCTATTTGCTGCTCCTAATCAAATAATAGGAAGAAATGAGTCTACTCAAAATATAGATGCCCCACTATGTACTCAGCAACAGGTTAGTTTGCTAATTCATCCTGACTTTTTACTTAATTATCCCATTGCCAAAAAGATTAAGCAATACAATTACTTTGCATATACTGCGAATGAAGCTTTACATCTATCTGAAAAAGAGAAAGCTACAATTCTTTCCATTTTCCGAATAATTGAAGATGAATTGAATAGTAGAATTGATGAATTTAGTCAAGATGTAATTGTTTCTCAAATTGAGCTTTTATTAAATTACGCCAATCGATTTTATAAAAGGCAATTTATCACTCGTAAAGCGGAGAACACTACCATGTTGCAAAAATTAGAAGAGATTTTAGATGCATATTTCGATGAGCAAAAATCGTTAGATCAAGGTTTGCCATCAGTTCAATATCTGGCAGATTGTTTAAATATTTCTCCAAGTTATTTGAGTGATATGTTACGCTCGCTTACTGGGCAGAATGCTCAACAGCATATTCAAAATAAACTAGTAGAAAAGGCAAAAGAAAAACTCTCTACAAGTAGTCTATCAGTGGGAGAGATCGCCTACGAATTAGGCTTCGAGCATTCTCAATCTTTCAGCAAATTCTTTAAAACTAAGACCAAATATTCACCAGTAGAATTCAGGAAGTCTTTTAATTGATATTGCTTATATATTAGATATGGAAATTTTAATAATGTATTTCAATCAAAAAATTCAAGAAGAAAGTCTTCGAAATGCATTTAGTGACATCTTGAAAATAGCAATCTCTTCTATAATAATTACTGATGAATTTGATAAGTATAATGAAGTATTCTTTGAAAATGAAAATACAGAAATAGACATAATAATCGAAATGCATGAGATGGATGAAGGTGATTTTAGATATATTTTTTATATCTATGGAAACATTAATAAGAATTTGATTTTCTGGGATAATTTAAATGAAGATAAATCTGCATTAGAAAAGCAATTCGGATTGAAACTACTTATGTCGCTTTCTCAAATTTTAGATTGTGAGATTCTTACAGGAGATTTCCCTGAAAAACCTCAAATTAAAGAAAACTATCCCCATGATTGGATAGTAGTAAAGTCAAGGCAGTATTTTGATGTTAAAGTTTCAGCAGATTTGTTCATTGATTGGAATGAAAAAACGATTGCCCCTAAAATATTAAATTGATTTCCTTTGATAGAGATACTAATCTAACTACATCATTTACCAATCTGACTACTTTTATCATTTAGATAAGTGGGTACTTTGCTACATAATTAAATACTAATGTTTATGCAAAGCCAAATTAAAGATAAAGTAGTAGCAATTACAGGAGCGAGCAGTGGTATTGGTAAAACCATTGCCATAGAACTGGCAAAAAACGGAGTTAAAATAGTTTTAGGTGCTCGTAGAATAGAAAAGTTAAAAGAGGTCTCTGAACAAATTAAGAAAGAGGGAGGACATGTAGTTTACAAGTCAGTAAACGTAAAAAATAAATCTGATCTAGCTCAATTAGTAAATCTGGCAATAGAAGAATATGGTAAGTTAGATGTCATAATAAATAATGCTGGCTATAGTGAAATTAGTCGAATTGATGAATTGGATATTGAAGGTTGGGATAAGATGATTGATGTAAACCTAAAAGGTGTTTTATACGGAATGGCAGCAGCGATACCTATTTTCAAAAAACAACAATCAGGGCATATTGTTAATATCATATCTACATCAGGAATTAAAATTGTACCTATGCAAGGTGTTTATGCAGGAACAAAAAATGCAGTTCGCACAATTGCAGAAGCCTTCCGTCAAGAGTCTGATGGGAACATACGCATTACTGGTATTTCGCCGGGATTTGTTAAAACTAGTTTTGTAGAGAATATGAAAAATGAGGAAATGAAAATTGCCGCACAGACTAGAATGGATACAATAGCCATTCCTCCTGAAGCCATTGCAAATGCTGTAATTTATGCGATAAGTCAACCGAAAGAGGTAGAAGTGGGAGATATAGTTATTCGTCCGGCCGTGCAGAATTAGATGTTGATATTATGAAGCAAGAAGAAAATACATATCATTTCAAAAGCATTTCACAATTGCTAAGAGATTTAGGATTACCAGCCCCATCTCATCCATTAATAGCTTTGGTAGATTACAGCAAAGTACAAACTGAGAACTTGCGAAATGGAGCAAAAGTTAGTCTAGATTTTTATAAAGTTTCATTTAAAAACGAGTTTAGAGGACAAGTTAAATACGGCCATGGATATTACGATTTTGAAGAGGGTGGTTTAGCCTTTCTTAAACCCAAACAGGTTGTTTTTACTCCAGATAATGTCCAAAGTTACGAAGGATATGTTTTATACTTTCATCCTGACTTTATTAGAAATTACCCATTAGGTAAAACCATCAACCAATATGGCTTTTTCTCTTATTCAGTATCAGAAGCACTTTTTTTATCAGCAAAAGAGAAAGACATTGTACAAAATGTGTTTAATTCCATTGGTTTGGAAATAGAAACGAATATCGATCAGTACAGTCAAGATGTGTTGGTATCGCAGTTAGAACTCTTATTAAATTACAGTAATCGCTATTACAACCGGCAGTTTATAACACGTAAAGTGGTAAATCATGAAATAATAAGTCGGTTAGATGCTTTAATTGATGAGTATGTATCGACTGATCAAGGTTTAGAAAATGGCTTGCCTTCTGTTCAATTTATAAGCGAGCAATTAAATGTCTCGCAACGTTATTTAAGTGATATGTTAGGCTCATTAACTGGATATAACACCCAGCAATACATTCAGAATAACATTTTAGAGTATTCTAAGGATTTGTTGAGTTCAACCTCCCTATCTGTTTCAGAAATCGCTTATAAGTTAGGTTTCGAACACCCTCAATCTTTTAGTAAATTGTTTAAAGCGAAAACTCAACAATCTCCACTAGCATTTCGGCAAAAGTTTAATTAGTTAAGTATAAAAGTTAAAGACGGGCTGTATGTTCAAAGTGGCTTTGTCTTATGTTTTTTAATTCATTTATGATATATTTTCGTGATACTTAAAATTCAAAAATGAATTGATATATGAAAAAAAAGAAAGTCAAGCACGAAGAAAAAGAAACTAAAACAGGCAAACCTTTGATGCTAAAAATAGTCGGTTTTATTGTGTTGATTATGAGTGTGCTATTTTATGTCGAGCATAATAAAAACCAAGATATAGAAAAAGATGGAGTAGATAATACCGCAATAGTGAAATCAATAGATTATGTCAATTATACCATGAATGAACAAACTGGGCATAGGGTAAAATATTATCAAATTATTGTTGACTATAATTTTAATGGGAACAGTTATTCTCAAAAGTTTGATTTACAACCTGAAGAATATAAGACTAAATTTGAGACCCAATTAAGAGTAGGAGATGAGATCAATATAAAACACGCCTATGAGTCTCCCCTTAATGTAATAATTAGGTAGTTGAAATGAGAGAAGTACTTTTGAATAAAATATTTACTTTAAGGGAAGGTGTATTGTCCTTGAATCCAGCGATTAGCTTAAGCAAGCTTATTGATTAATTGAAACAACTTGCATCTTTCTGGTAGTTAGCTTTTGGAAGAAGCCCTAAGGCTACAAGCGGAATTGAGGGGAAGTATCGATGGAGTTGTTGGGCAAAAAAGAGCAGAAAATATAGTAAGAATAATCCGTTGGGTGAATTAATTTCAAAGAAATAGGTAAAAAAAGGAGCATCTTTCTATAAATGAGTAAATTAATAGTGCAAACAAATCAATTAAACCCATTAGAAAGATACATGACATTAAAAGAAATTACGATAAAATTTTGGAAACGATCAAGTCTTTTACCAATAATATTTTTAATTGCTATGGTAACTTAAATAGGACCGGCTCCAAACCTAAAATGGCTGATATCCAAATAATTGCCCTTACTTTAACCAGTGAATATCTTACTATTGACAGCGAAAACCTTTTATTTAAAAAGATAGCTAGTTGCCACAAAAATGATTTTCCGAATTTGATTGAAAGGAGTCAATTTAAGTAACTACAAAAAAGAAATAAAGTATTTAAAAAATGAATAGCTTTGAGTTATGAGACAACATCGATTTATCAAGGCAAGTAAAGAAGAAGTTGAATTATTAAAAGCTCGACTTAAAGAACCAATGAGTCGACAGGAATCTGTTCGCATAGAAGGGTTATTGCTGAGTATAAAAGGCTATACTATGGAGCAAATCGTAGATATATTAGAAGTAAATCGTGATACAATATCTCGTTGGTTCAATCGATGGGATCAAGGAAAAATGAACAACTTGGCTAATCTTCCTAAAAGTGGTCGAAGACGTATCTATACAGAAACAGAAGAAAAAAAATGATCCAAAAAGCCTGTTTGGGCATCCAAAGGATAAAAATATTTCTTCAGGAAGTGATCACTAGTAGAGGTAAAAGTTGCCATATACAAACGTTGAAAGATATTTTCAAAAGATATAGATTGGTATGGAAGCGCTATCGAAAGAGCATAAAACCAGAAAGAGATGAAGTACTTTTTGAGTTTTTCAAGTTAGAATTAAGCTGTCTAGAGCAACAAGCAAAAGAAGGGATGATAGTTTGGTTTTTCGCGTGGCACCGTATGGACGTATCAGGTTTTAATTTAAACCCAAATGTGCCTTATGGTTGGCAACCAATGGGACAGCAAATTTTGCTTCCTGCTAAACGCAGTTCAACTAATTGGACAGTTTTGGGAACACTTAATATCCATAGACAAAGCTTTTACGGCTATATAATGCCAGAGGCATGCAAGGCAAAAACAGTGGTTGAAGTATTGTCTAATTTAAGTGAAAGAATTAATAAAAAAACGCTAGTGGTATTAGATAATGCCCGGCATGGAATGCACCGGGTGCACGACAAACTTCCCGAATTAATGTGTAATCCTTGATTAATCAAGGATAATGACTATCTTGTAATAGTACAAACCAAAAGAATCCAAAAAGATGAAAGAGGATGCCATTACCCAAAAGATAGCCAATGAACTAAAGGCGTGGCTTGCAGCCGCGAAAGAGTCACAAAAAGGCCAAACAGATTTTTACGAGTATGAAAAAACATTCGTTGAACTCTGGTTCAAACTCGGCAGGGAGGTCTTACAGGATGGTTTAGGTAATGGTAATTACAAGAAGAATATTAAAAAAAAGTAAGAACAAGCCTAGGTACATTGATACTGGAGAAAAGCCATCCTTTAGCCACATGTCCCCATGGCTTCAGGATAAGTGCCTATCTTCAGGAATTGATGGTGTACCTGTATAGCGACCATGTATTTGAACAGGCCAGTGAAACGTTGGAAAAGCTATTAGGGATCAAGGTGAGCGCCAAACAGATAGAGCGTGTCAGTGAAAGGATAGGCCAGATAATGGAAGATGAGCAGGTGTTAAGAAGCTCAAAAGCAGAGGTAAAACCATATACAGATACCATTTCGACCCACTATCATTATATCGAGATGAATGGTTCAATGATCTTGACAAGAGAGGAAAAATGGAAGGAAGTTAAGCTGGGTAGGGTATTCAAAGTTCCAATCAAAGAAGACTTGGAAGCTTCACAGATAGATATTGGTAAATCGGAATACGTAGCGCACCTAGGCAGTTCGGAGGAGTTCCTTCCAAGACTACAAGCCATCATCCTCAAGGTTCAGCATCCGATATTTATTGCTGATGGAGCACCATGGATATGGAAATGGGTAACGGAGAAATACCCAAATGCTGTTCAAATATTGGACTATTTCCACGCTATGGAATATGCCCATGATTTTGCCAAGGTAGCCTTCAAGGAAAAAGTGGACTATGACAATTGGATAGGTGGTGTAGAGAACTATCTACTCACTGACCGGGTGGAGGCATTGACACATCATATGGATTGGCTGGCCGAACGGATAATTCCAGAAAGCCTCCCAATGCTGAAAAGGCTAAAGGAATATTACCTGAAGAACCTACAAAGGATGTATTATGGTACATTACGAAAAAATGGGGTTTTCATCGGAAGTGGTGCCATAGAGTCGGCACATCGGAACGTGATACAAAAAAGGGTGAAACTATCAGGGCAAAGATGGTCAAAAAAAGGGGCTCAGGCCATGCTTCAACTCAGAGTAACCAAGAAAAGTGCAAATTGGAACAAGATAATTAACATCATAAGGACTGGGAAAGCTGCCGCATAATCAGGAAGTTTGTCGTGCACCCTGTCATACCCTAGTAGATTTATTATTAATGCCTAAACTCGTTTTAGCTAAAAATAAAAGAAATTAGATGCTAGTTGAATGGGGCTCCCTCCAACTGGTCTTAGCCAAGAATGATAAACTGGTCGGCTGCGTCTCGCACCGACTGGGTCATACCGACCTTTTGTTTTTATACATAAGCCTGTTTAGCCCTAAAATTCTGTACATAAGCTTCTATTACAGTTAGCATGGTATTTTTAAAGTCATCAGGCATGTTGTCTATTTCCTTAAAGTATTTGAGTAATACTGTATCCTTAATATGATCTTCCTCGACATCTCCTAGTAAGTAATCTGTTGTAACCTCTAAGGCAATCGCAATTCACAACAAAAACAATTAATATTATGCTGCCTTCAATTTTTTAAGTTAGAAATTTTCAAAAAATCTGCTATCAACTAAAATCAATGTTATTTTATTCAAATTAATATTTCCCGAAATTTTGTAACAAAACCACCTAAAACAGGTATAAAATATATAAGCTATTTTTTAATCTAATTTTTTGTTATGAAAAAGCTAATCAATTTAATTGTAATATCTTTGTTAACAATCACATTTGCTTTTGCAAATGCTCCAATTAATGGAGAACGAGAAACAGGAGGTAAATTAACTGCACATGGAGATCGTGATCATGGTAAATATATCCATTCCACTAAAGGTGGAGGAGGTATTATTAGTGGAGTTGGCGGTACTGGAGGCCATGGTTTCGCAGAAGGTACAAATGTCGGTAACGGTGTTTTCTCTAACAGAGGAGGAAATGGTTTTTCCTAAATAAACAAACAGGGTATATATTTTAAAACTCCCTGTTTGTTTATTTAACTTCTCTTATAGAATCAGTTAAAGTATAAAAAGAAGCTATATCAGATTTAATGACGATAATGTAGAGATTTTTAGGATTTATCACATTTATATAACTGATAATCAATACTTTATGAAGCATTCATAATTTACATTATGTTAAATTGAATAAATGATTCTGTTCTTTATCCTTAAACAAAAAAATAGTTAATCTCTTTCATTCCTAATAAGAAATGAAAATAGCTTCAAATCCTATTTAGACTATCTGGTATTTTTTTTTAAATAATTTATTATTTCATCAATTACTAATAGAAAACAATAGCAAAAAAGGATCGAATTTAAGTTGATTCCTTTTTGCTATTAATAAATATAAATTAGCTATTTGGTATTTTCATTACCAACCAATTTCACCTGTCTCAGGATTGGTTTCTTCGCTAAAAAACCTCCCTGTTACACTATTCTCATCAATCAAAGCATATTTTGCAATTCGTTTTCCTGCTTCTTCAACTTCACCACCATTGTAATTTGTAAAATCAGTTTTGGTATAACCAGGATCTACCATATTTACTTTAAATGGTGTATCGCGAAGTTCATAAGCCAAATGTACCGTATACATATTCAAAGCCGATTTTGATGAGCCATATACAGCAAATTTTCCATATGAATATGCCTGCCAATTCGGATCACTTTGAAGTGTAAGCGAACCAACTGTTGAACTGACCATTACAATTCTAGGTTCAGCCGATTTTTTTAATAAATCCAAAAAGGCTTGTGTTACTCTAACCACTCCATAAACATTTGTATCATATACTTCTTTAAATGTGTCTATGGTTGCTTCTGTAGCTGTCCAAGTTTGTGGAATGTAATTGCCATTCTGGTCAAACTTTACTCCACTAATACCTGCGTTATTTATTAAAACATCTAAAATTCCTATTCTCTTGCCAAGTTCTACCCTTGCGTTTTTTACTGAATTATTATCAGTTACATCAATCTGAATGGCTTCTACATTTGAATAACCTTGTGCTTTAAGCTTTTCAATAACTTGTAAACCATTTTCCAAGTTTCTGCTTCCGATATAAACATAAAAACCTTTTTGCAAAAGTTGCTTAGCTGTAGCTAAACCAATTCCTTTGTTAGCTCCTGTTATAAATGCTGACTTCATTTTTCCTTTAATTTAATTTGTGTACTACAAATTTTGCCTAATAAAAAATGAAATCATTTACCATTTGGTAAAATGCAATTTTAGCGAATGTTTTTTCTTATTCTACTTAATGATTGTTGGGTAATACCTAAGTAGGAAGCAATATAAGACAGAGGTACACGATTAACAAAAGTCGGAAATTTTTCAAGAAATGATAAATACCTTGTAGTCGCATCTTCTGAAACTAATGGACTTCTTGCTTCAATTTTTTGTACCAAACATTTTTCTACTATTTTAGATACAACCTTATCCCAACCGATAATAGTGTTTAAAAGCTCATCCCAATCTTTCTTGGAAAACACAAGCAACTTGCAATTGGTAACAGCTTGTACATATTCAGAAGCTGCCATATTTGCAGCAAAATTTTGATAATCTGTAACAAAATGGTTCTCATCAATTAAATAATTTGTAATTTCTTCACCTCTATTGTTATAGTAACAAAATCGAAAAATTCCTTCAAGAAGAAATCCAACTTGTCTTGGTATTTTTCCTGCTTCCGATAGATAATCGTCTTTATTGATTTCTATTTCTTTAGCTTTCCTTTTTATCAAGTCAATTTGCTGTTTATTCAGATTGCCGAATTGTAAAATATATTCAATAAAATCTTCCATTGCGCAAAGTTAAATCATAGAATAAGTTCTAAATTACCATTTGGTAAAAAGTCTACTAATTGGGAAATTTATGAAATAGTTATTCTAATTTATAAATGAATCAACTATACTATTTTAAATTTTAGAAAAATCATATCATTATAAATAGAGAGATGAAGTATTTATCTCATTGAAATACCCCTTCATTAATTACATGAGTACATTAACTAATATTTAGCATATTTTCCATTGAAGGTCTCTTTGTAAGAATAACTTTACGGAGATTAACATTGAATTATTTTTACGCTATGAAAAAAATTTTTATCTCTATTATTGTCTTAATTTTTTTTACATCAATTGTCCCTAAAGCAAAATTCAGGGATAAAATAGATATTAAATGGAGCAATCTCGAAAAAAGTAAATTAAAGAAAACACCATTGGGTGATGTAGTCGGACATGATGAAACTGGAATATATGTTAAGTTTTTACAACCTGCAGTTGAAATGGGAATAATTACACTTGCTGCTGGAGGTGTTAAATTCTCTTATTTACTTCAACATTATGACAATGATATGAAACTAACAAGCTCGAAAAAAATTGAACTGGATAAGGGATATGAGCTTGAATCTGTTTTTCAATTTGGTGATGAATTATACCTAATGTCTACTTTTAATAATAAGGACATTAGAAAAAAAGAGTTATTTGTTCAAAAGATCAATAAAAAAACGTTAAATGTTGAGCAAGAAAAAAAACGACTTGCTGCAAGTGTCAACATGGTAGCATTTAATGGTAATAAAGCAAATCTTTATAATGATAATGGAGAAGGTGCTTACGATTATATAATTTCTAGAGATAAGACTAAGCTTTTAGTATACTTTAAGCAAACCACTGAAAATAAAAGTGACAATGAAATTGTTGGGGTACAAGTCTACGAAGCAGGGTTTAATATGCTTTGGAGTAATACATATGAAATACCTTTTGAAAATGAATTATTCAGTATTAGAAAAGTTAAAGTTAATAACGACGGTAAAGTATATCTACTTGGGAAAGAGTATAAAGAAAAACATAAAAATGAAGTAGATGGTCTTCCTAATTTTAAATATCGATTGTTATGCCTCTCTGAATTAGCAAATAAGTTTGACACTTTTATAATTGATTTAGAGGACAAGTTTATCACTGATATTGAATTAACTATAACAGAAAAACAAAATGAAGTAATTTGCAGTGGATTTTATTCAGAAAATGATTTAAATGGTATTATTGGTAGCTTTTATTTTAGATTTGATACACAAAACAAAAAAATAGTAAGTAGTACTACTAATCAATTTAGTGATGAATTTTTATTAGATAATGCTTATTCATATGGTAAGAAGATGAATAAGATCGAAAAAATTAAGGAAAAAGAATTAACTAATTACAGATTAGATCAAGTTATCCTAAGAGAGGATGGTGGTATTGTACTAATCAGTGAATATAGATGTTCATTATCATCTAATTACTCATCTAAAGTAGCTTGTTACAATATTTTATGTATAAATATCTCTCCTTCTGGAGAAGTCGAATGGTCTACTACAATTGATAAAAAACAATTAGCTTATAGTGACAAAGAGTATATAATTTCTTATGAAACTATTGTTATAAAAGACAAAATATATTTTATCTTTAATGACGAGAAAGAAAATATTCTTAATCCAAATCTAGAAAACCTCAAGGCTTTTAAGCCAAACAAAATGGCAATAACTAGCATTGTTGAGTTAGGAAGTGATGGCGTTCAACATAAAGAAATATTGTTCGCTTATCAAGAAATAAATCTATTTGCGATACCAGATTTAACTGAACAGATCTCAGAAAATGAAGTCATTCTCTTTGCAGGTCAAACATTAAAAGGAGGCAAGTTAGCTAAGCTCACTTTCAACTAACTTATCATTTTAGCTAAAAAAACAGCAATACAAAGTACTAAGTCGTAAAAGACAGCTTAATCAGATGATGAATATATATCTAAGTTTTCTCTGATAATCTTAGTACTTTGTTATTTTAGTAAGATTAAAATATGAAAATCAAGACTAGGGTTTACGATATTAATTTTGAATATTGCTCAACTCAAATCTTGATTTTATGACAGCAAAAGCCCACTCAGACATTCGTCGTAAGTTAAAAGTTCTCAACTATGCTAAAGAGATCGGTAACATTACTAAAGTATCGGTATTGTATTTCAGTTTCAAATAGCTCAGTAAAGGTATGTGCTATATCATTTGTTCTATGCCGTTTTAATTCACCTTGTTACCTGAATAGGTAACACCATTTTGAGTTATTTCCAAGGCTGTGCTTTTGCCCTGGCCATCTAGAATGAAATCTATGTGTGCATCGATGGATTTGAAGAAAAACCTTGTAGGTGATTCAGGGAAAAGGTTAGCAGGGTCTTGATCAGTACCAGTAGCCGTAAGTTTACCGTTATCCCATGCTATTGTAAGATCAAATTCCTGGGAAAGCTTATACCTCCCTACAAATTTAGTCATAGTCTTTTTTGGTAATTTTATTTCCCTTCTTGTGGTATATGGTTTGGAGGCTGTTTTTACGCTTATTCTATTCTTCACAGAAACATCGACCAAGGTATCAGCCACTAGCTTGAATTCAATTTGAGTCATGCCGTTTTCAAGTACAAAATGGTTATTGTCAATAGCAGCCATCATTATCTCTGTGCCATTTGGCAGAACCCAATACAATTTTGCATCCTTTAAAATTACATTACGTGTGCTACGGTCTTTAAAGGTGTACTTACCAACCCACTTGTAGATGTCTTCAACATCTGTAGCGACCACAGTAGGTTCTTCAAATGGTTTGTTGATAGTCAAAGCAGCAATTTTGGTAGATATAGGTCGAGGTTCTCCGCAACTACAATTTGAGAAAATTGCAACGAAAACATCTTCTTTAGGAAGATATATCGCATCTGTTCGAAATCCATGATCGCCACCTGCATGTTCCACTGTCGGACTTCCATTGATTTCGTTAATAAACCAGCCAAAACCATAATTAATCTCATCGCCATTTTTCAATTGGTGGTTGGTGAATGCCAAATCCAATGATTCATTACTAATCAGTAAGTTATTAGCCAGGGCTCTATTCCAGATATATAAATCTTCTACTGTGGACATTAATGATCCAGCTCCGATTGACCAAGACAGACTCGTATATTGCTTATTTACATAATCGTCATATTTTTCATATCCATAAGCTCGATTTTTAATAATATCAGAATCATTTGCTTGTCTAGAGTTGTGCATTCCTAAAGGTTGAAATATATTCTTTTCAACGTAATCACCATAACTTATGCCAGATACTATTTCTATAATTTGACTAAGTAAGATGTAGCCAAAGTTATTGTATTGAAAAGCCTCACCAGGGCTAAAAGTTTTTGGCTCGTTTTTGAAATAGTCGATCCATGACGGTATATCAAAATCATGTTTCCGAATATTTGAATCCCATGGTTTTTGTGTTATGGATCGGGAAATCCCGGAGGTATGAGTCAATAAATGCTTAATACTTATATACTTTCCACCGGTGGGATAGTCTTCAATATATTTAGTGATATCATCATCTAAATTAAGTTTCCCTTGTTCTATCAGCATTAAAATAGAGACAGCCGTAAACTGCTTGGATATAGATGCTATTTGAAAAACCATATCGGTTTGCATGGGGACATCCAATTCCAAATTTGCCATCCCAAAAGCTTTATGATACACAATTTCACCTTCCTTTGCCACTAGTGCTGTTGCTCCTGGGCCAGTAGCAGGGTACTTCTCATTGAGCAATTTGTCAATCATATTCTCAAAACCTTGCCCATAACTTCTCAATGAGGCCATTGATACGATAACTAAGACTAGAATTTTTATCTTCATAATTGTTTGTTTAGTGATGGCATAGAACGGTGGCGGTATGGTGTAAGGGAGTGCGGGCTTTTCACCTATCAAGTTAAAATAAAAATTAGAGCGGATTACTACGCAACGAAAACCACTGAACACCTTATTAACTATACCGCGTGTTGT
This sequence comes from Chondrinema litorale, assembly GCF_026250525.1. Classification (GTDB taxonomy): domain Bacteria; phylum Bacteroidota; class Bacteroidia; order Cytophagales; family Flammeovirgaceae; genus Chondrinema; species Chondrinema litorale. Next base: position 94,865 of record NZ_CP111052.1, on the reverse strand, counting down.
ATGCTGGTGTTTTTATTATAATCAGGATTAGTTCTAATTCATGGGTTTGTTAGGTGAATCATTAAATGTTGCATGAACATTTGATAATATCTCTACTATGGAATCAATATCTGATTTTACCTGTTCAACTGAAAGAGTTTGAGAATATAAATTACAACTGAAACATACACAAATTAAATAAAGCAATTTTTTCATTTCATTAATTACTACTTTTCAACTAAAAGATTAGTTTAAATATACAACTAAATATTTAGTTGAAAAATAATTGTGCTTTTTTTTATAGTTTCAGTTTATTTATTTCAGTATAGTTAAACGATAACTTATAAAATCTCCCATCAATTTATTACTTTTTTAATCTTGTAAGGTGTTTAAACTCCTTGGCGAAATCTGCGACACACTTGCATACAACGAACAATTGCAAATTCAGCTTAAAGTGTAGTAGCTGATTTATTTGTCTGAGGTTTACTTTAGTTTACCAGGCTTATAAATCAGGTATTGAAATTTGTATCGTGTTATCTTTAGTTTATTAAATACATTTCTGGAGTTTAACACATCTTTTTGTCCGTCTTTGTTGGTATCCATAAAGGCTTTTACAGGAAGAATACAGCCTGCTATTTGGGTCTAATTACAAATCCGCTATAGATACAAAAGGATAGTATTTACTTGGGAATTACATATAACACGATACATATTTTTACATTCACTTCATTTAAGATGCCATTTTTAGATTATTTTGTTTCTCGATTGTTTGACTAATTTTCATCTTATATTTAGTAAACACTTGATTGTCAAATATATAGCTTGTATTTATTCAAATCCCTCCGGCTCTATAACCCATATACAAAAAATCAAATTTGAGTTTAAACAACTGAGGAAGTTGTATAAAAAAGCACATAATGTGCCTTTATGTAAATTGTACTTTTATACTGCTGCAAGTCAACTCCCTTGTCCATCTTGTACCATATTGCACTCTACTACTCTTCTATTTGATTTTCTATACAATTTCTTATTTCTAGGTTATTTATCTATACAATTTGGCAGATTAGCGATACCTGTATTTTTTAAGATGATTATTAGCTAAAATTACAGGATGACACGCTTTACAGTTTCTACCAGGTTAATTTCAATTACGGCATGGCTGCTGTTTTTCACTTTTCCTTTGTTAAGAACAACAGGAGAAAAAAATGATATTCTTTCTCTCCTACAGTCATTTGCTTACTGGCAGTTTTGCTTGTGTTATTTAGGCATTTTCTACTTGAATTCTAAAGTACTAGCACCGCAGCTATTATTAAAAAATAAATACATTTTATATGTCGCTTCCATTATCCTAATTGCAGCATTTGTATTCTTCTTAAAACCTTTTGATGCACTAATACAGCACTCTAGAAGCTTAGGGTACATTACCTTACCTCCTTCTGTAATGCCATATAATAACTTTCCAGAACCAGAAAATCGAGACGGCAATAGAGAGAGGAGAGACAACCTACCACTTCCGCCACCAAGAAATTTTAGGCCAGAAGGTCCAGATGCGAACAACGATCCTTTTATGGCCAGAGATGTTACAAGCTTATTTATTCTGGCAGTAATTTTAACTTTAAGCACAGCAACTGAGTCTACCCAGCGCTGGCAAATAACTGAGAGACGAGTAACCATTGCAGAAGCTGAAAAAGCCAAAGCCGAACTCTCCTTTTTAAAAGCACAGATTAATCCTCATTTTCTTTTTAACACCTTAAATAACATCTACACGCTTGCAGTTACTGGCAATGAGAAAACAACAGACAGTGTAATGAAACTCTCTAACATTATGCGCTTTGTAACTGATGATGTGCGAGAAGAAAGTATTCCATTAATCCGCGAAGTAGAGTGCTTAAAAGATTATATCGATTTGCAAAAGTTACGATTAGGCAAAAAAGCAGACATTACTTTTGAAGCAACAGGTAGCTTAAAGTCTACAAGCATTAGCCCGATGATATTGCTTACTTTTGTAGAAAATGCCTTCAAACATGGCATTAGCAAACATGCTCCATCTCCGATAGTAATAAAGATAGAGGCATTACCAGAAAAGATTTCATTCTTCTGCCAAAACCGATTGTTTGACAACCAGACAAAGCAAGAGAGAAATGGAATCGGTATTAACAATACCAGACAAAGATTGCAACACGTTTATCCCTCTAATTACCGATTGGAGATAAATCGAGATGAACAATCATTTACTGTAACATTGGAAATAAACAAAGCATGAACACGAAAAAAATTAGATGTATTGCTATAGATGATGAACCGCTTGCTTTAGAATTGATCGAAGAATACATTAAAAGTTTTCCTTCTTTTGAGTTGGTTCAAATATTTGAAGATGCTATTAATGGTGCTGAGTTTTTAAAGAATGCTGATATAGATGTGCTCTTTGTAGACATTCAAATGCCAGATATTACAGGTATTGATCTGGTAGCTTCTCTTGAAAAGAAACCCATCGTAATTTTTACTACCGCTTACCGCAACTATGCTTACGAAGGTTTTGAGTTAGAAGCCATGGATTATTTAGTAAAACCCATCTCTAAAGATCGTTTCGAAAGGGCAATTAATAAAACACTCGATTACTACCAATACAAACACGGCACAGGAAAAAATGCTTCTGATGTATTCTATGTGTACTCCAAATACCAAAAAGTAAAAATCGTGCAAGACGAAGTTATCTATATTGAAAGCCTAAAAGACTATTGCACAATCTATCTGGAAGATGGTGAAAATGTAACAACACTCATGGCTTTAAAAAAACTTTCTGAAATGCTAAACCCAGAAAAGTTCTTTAGAATTCACAGAAGTTTTATTATTTCAATACAAAAGATTAAGTCTTTTATCAAACAAAAAGTGACCCTTACAAATGGCAAGGAGTTACCAGTAAGTAGTAAATATGCGAGTGATTTGGAAAAAACTTTATAGGATTTAATATAATTTATCGATACACTTTTACTCTTTATAGATACTTAGCTAGAAACTTTTCTTTATAAGATAATATTTGTAGCATGATAAAGAGCATATTATTAACAACACTCATGGCTTTGCCGGTACTTGTATATAGTCAACAATGGCAAGGTCATATAACTGATGAACAGGGAGCACCAATCCCAAACGCATACATCATTAACAAGAGCAGTAATGCACATGCACACAGTAACGATTTGGGCTTTTTTAAGCTCAACGGATCACAAGCAGGAGATTCCATTTTTGTATCGCACATAGGTTTTGAAACAGTGCTTTTCATTGCTGATACTAAAGTTAAAGATGTGAGTCTGCAACTTAAAGAAATGGTGGTTCAACTAGAACAAATGGTGGTAACACCCGATTTGGAAACCCAGCAACAAATTGCCCAAGTCGATTTAGTAACTAATCCTGTAAACTCTTCTCAAGAAATTCTTAGAAAAGTACCCGGATTATTTATTGGACAGCATGCAGGTGGTGGCAAAGCCGAACAGATTTTTCTAAGAGGATTTGATATCGATCATGGAACTGATGTTAACATCTCTGTAGATGGCTTACCAGTAAATATGGTTTCTCATGCGCATGGTCAGGGTTATGCAGACTTACATTTTCTCATTCCAGAAACAATCGATAACATCGCATATGGCAAAGGTCCATATGATGCAAATAAAGGAGATTTTGCTACGGCTGGCTATGTAGATTTTAAAACTTATGATAGACTAGAAAGCAATTTAGCTGCTGTCGAAATAGGTAGTTTTAACCGATTGAGAACAGTGGGGATGTTTAATTTGCTCGATAGCGTAGAGAATAAAGATGCTTACATTGCTGGAGAATATTATACAACCGATGGGCCATTTAATTCACCACAAAACTTCAATAGAATTAACCTAATGGGTAAATACAGTGCTCGCTTTAAAAAGCAAACCATTCAATTACAAGCATCTTATTTTGATAGTAAATGGGATGCATCTGGACAAATTCCAGAACGAGCTGTAGCATCTGGACTAATAGATAGATTTGGTGCAATTGATGATACCGAGGGTGGGCAAACAGGAAGAATTAATTTACTTGCCAAACATTCTAAATTGCTGAATGATAATACCATTGTTAATTCAAAGGCATATTTTACTCATTACGATTTTGAGCTGTATTCTAACTTTACTTTTTATTTGAACGATTCCATTAATGGAGATCAGATCAAACAAAAAGAGACAAGAAACATTATTGGTTACGAAACCAATGTGTACCATAACACACAACTTGGAGGTTTTAATCTAGGTATCACTTCTGGTATAGGTTTCCGATACGATAATATAGACAACATCGAGCTTTCGCACACTTTAAATCGCCAAACAACCTTAGAGACTTATATGCTGGGTGATATAGATGAATCTAATCTCTATGCATTTACCAGTGCTGAATTTCAAAAAGGTAAGTGGATGATTAATCCATCTTTGCGATTAGACTATTTTAAATTCGATTATTACGATAAGTTAGCTCAAGAATACAGTACCCAATCGCAGCAAAAATCTAGATTAAGCCCCAAATTAAACATAACATATTCACCAAATAACAACCTACAATGGTATTTAAAATCTGGTATTGGTTTTCATTCTAATGATGCAAGAGTTGTTGTAGCACAAGATGGAGAAGACATTCTACCAGCAGCCTATGGTTCAGATTTAGGGCTAATTTACAAGCCTACTAATAACCTGATGATTAATGCGGCTTTATGGTATTTGCATTTACAACAAGAATTTGTTTACGTGGGTGACGAAGGAGTAGTTGAGCCAAGTGGAAGAACTGCCAGAAAGGGCATTGATATTGGTTTAAGATATCAGCCTCTAAGTTGGTTGTATTTAGATACAGACTTAAATTATGCACATGCCCGATCACTAGACGAAGAAGATGGTAATAATTACATTCCGTTAGCTCCGAGTTTTACAAGCACTGGAGGAATTTCATTGCAGCATCCCTCAGGTTTAAGTGCCGGTTTACGCTATCGCTATTTGCACGATAGACCTGCTAATGAAGATAATTCTGTAACCGCTGAGGGATATTTTATTACCGATGCGAATGTAGGTTACAAATGGAAAAACTTGAGCTTAAACATGGTGGTAGAAAACATATTTGATACAGATTGGTATGAAACTCAGTTTTACACAACAAGCCAATTACTAGGAGAAACATCACCAGTTTCTGAGATTCACTACACACCTGGTAGCCCTATTAATTTCAGAATTAAAGCCGCTATTTCATTCTAAAAAGTAGAGTTTGTAGCTATTCACCTATACATTTTATGAGTTTATCGGTACATACTCTGTTTAGAGAATGAGTTCTATTAATTTTATATTAAAGAATATAATCAACAGCATTTCAATTTTAAACTAATTGCTGTGCTTTACTCTAAGTTTATAGGAAACTTGACTAAAAAAGATTTAACAAAGAAATGTACTGAAGCCTAACTAATTATAAAGGCAATTTCGGAATCATAATTTATCACATTGTTGAATCTTTTACGACTACCAATTTCTTTATTCACTAATGTAAAATTACTATTATGAATTTTTTGAAGTCAACTTTCAATCACCACAATTTATGTCCATCTCTTATAGGATATAATTGTGAGAGTAATACTGAAGATACTAATATAAGTTCAGGTTTAATTGGTAAGCAACAAATGCCCAGCAATTTCCCATCTACAACTTTTAGTTTAATAGGCTAAAATAAAAATCAAATTTCAACCTAACTTATATTACTTCGATGTTAATCAATAAAACAATTTTAAAAAACAGACATTCAGGTCAAACAATTATAATTGCACTTATATCTATCTTTTCCTTATTATTAATACTTTCTAGTTGCGAGGATGAAGAAGATATTGTGGCAGAAGAGGAAGCAGCTGCTATTGGTTCTTTAGATTGTAGCTCTGCTACAATCTCAGATTCAGTGTATGCAAGCACAGAGTTTTCAGGTACTGTATCTATCTCATATACAGGTGGTAATGGTGTGGCTTATGATACTACACTTGTTATAGCTTCAACTGGTGTAACAGGTTATACAGCTACTTTAGAAAGTGGTACATTGGCAGATGGAGCCGGAAGTTTAATTTTTGATATTGCCGGCATAGCGGATACACCAGAAGGAGGTACTGCCTATTTCAGCATCGTGTTTGGTGGGCAAGCATGTGTAATGGAAATGACTGTAACAGCCGAAGGCATGGGAGGCGATTTTCCAGATGATGGTGGTTTTCCAGGTGATGGCAGTAGCAGTACTAACAATGGTTATGCGAATGTAGATCCAGTTGAAGTAGCTAGTTGTTCATCATACTCTGGTATTGAGAAAATTGTTTGTATTGCTGAGGCTTTTAAAGCTTTGCTAGACGACGATCAACTAGAAATTGTGCAAGAAGATTACTCATTAGACAATGCAAAAAGATGGTCTAACTTACCTGAAGGGTTGTATGGAAATAGACTCGGGTTATCTTTTGGTGAAATGGATTCTGCTCAAGTGGCATATGCTAAAGCATTGCTAGTAGAATTATTGGGAACTACAGAAAACGAAGGATGGGACGAATTACGTCAACATTTAATAGCTGATAATTACTTGAACGAAGCTGGAGGTGGTGATACTTATGGTGCTTGGAATTATTACCTTACCTTTTTAGGAACGCCATCAACTTCAGGGACATTTGAGATACAATTTGGCGGTCACCACTGGGCATTAACTAATACTTATACCGATGGAGTGCTCTCTGGTGCTACTCCTTCATTTAGAGGAATAGAACCTTATGGCTCTTTTACTTACGATGGTGAGACTTATCAAACAATGAATGATGAAAGGGATGCCTTTTCTGCCATGTTAAATGGGCTTTCGAGCGAAGAATTAGCAACTGCTGAACTGAGTGGAACATATGGTGACATTATAGTTGGGCCTCAAAACGATGATAATTTCCCAACTACTTATTCTGGTATAAAAGTAGGTAATTTAACTTCTGACCAAAAAGAATTGGTATTAGCAGCAATCAGAACTTATGTAGATGATCTTGCAGAAGATGATGCTGAAGAGTTTATGACACTTTACGAAAGTGAATTGGATGATACTTACATCGCTTATTCTGGTACTACTACTATGGAAACTCGAAACGATTATGTAAGAATCGATGGACCTTCTGTTTGGATTGAAGCAAGCATTCAAAATGGAGTTATTTTATCAGACCCGCATCCACATACAATTTGGAGAGATAAAACCTCAGATTACGGAGGAAATTAATATCTATTAAATCAACAAAATAAACTTCCTACCTTTTAGTATTAAAAGGTAGGTTTTCAAACTTCTGCGTTACAGTTAAATCTGAAAGTATAAAATTGCTAATACTTTTTGGACTAAAAAATCCCTTATTTATAACCAAATTTTAATATCATGAAAAAAAGCTGGATAACCATCTTATCAGTTAATTACGTGGTTTTGATGCTTGTGGGCATTTTCGTAGCGTGTTCAGATGATTCTGATACACTTGAGACTTCTGGTTCGGTGAGTAGTATAACCTCTACAGGAACTGGAGATGTAATAACCAATCTACAAGCCAATGGTACAGGTGGTGGGGCTGCTTTCGATGGGAAAGTGAATACAACATCAGACCTAGATGACTTGGTAGACACTGCTTGGGGAGAAGGTAGTTTGGGTTTACATCGTGGCCATGCTCCTATAGAAAATGTACTTATCGCTTTTCTTGGCATCTCTCATAACAACATGCATACGTTTATGGAAAACTATGGCTATAACTTGGCTATGGTTTGTGAAAACTACGATTTCGATCCTGAAAATTTAATAGAATCACTCACTAATAGTTTTGTTCCATTTATTGAAGAAGGAGTTGAAAATGGAGTGATAAGCAGCGATGAAGTTGAATATTGGACTGAGCAAGTTAGAGAAGAATTTAGCAATAGAGTTTATTGGGAAGGATAAAAATTACAACAATCAACATTGCTAGAATGTGAGTTTATACTCTTCTAAAAACTTAGAAGAGTATTTTTCTAAAATTGGCTAACAGCACAAAAAATGAATAAACACAAGATATTAGTTTTAAAAATGCTTATAATGTTTGCGCTTATTACTTTTCAAAAGCAAGCATTAGGACATCCAATGCCTAATACCGTAATTGAATTGTCTGTAGGTGATCAAACAATTTCAGGTACTGCCAAAATGCCATTTATTGTATTAATGGATGCCACCATGCATAATGAAGCTCAGATAGATTCTTCTTTTATATTGGCATATTTCAGTCAACATATACTAGCATCTACTGCAAATAACAATTGGCAAACAGTTATTAAAGATTATAAAAAGGTAGATGAATATGACCGTGAAGTTGGTAACTATTCTGAACTAGAGATTCACTTTGAACTCATCCCTCCTACTTCGGAAGAAATGCGTCAGTTTAGTTTTGTATATAATGCGATTATCCACCAAGTAATCACCCATAAGGTACTTGTATTCTTAAAATATGATTGGAACAGTGGTTTAATCTCTGACAAAACAGCTCGTCCGATTGGGGTAATAGAAACAGATTATAATACAAATAGCATCAATCCACTAAAAATTGATTTAGAACAAGGAAGTTGGTTTAAAGGAACTTGGGCTATGTTTCTATATGGAATGGAACATATAAGAGTGGGTTTAGATCATATCTTGTTTTTACTAACTCTTTTACTTGTTGCTCCACTTACTGTACAGGATAAAAACTGGACAGGTTTTCAAGGTCTTAGCTTTACTTTAATCAGGTTTTTAAAGATCAGTTTTGCCTTTACTATTGGTCATTCAATTACGCTTTTAGCTGGTAGTTTTGATCTTATACCATTTAGAGCACAATACATCGAAGTATTAATTGCTGTTTCTATTTTAATTTCTGCTATTCACTGTATCAAACCCATATTTAATAAAAGAGAACCATTGGTTGCAGCTAGTTTTGGGCTAATTCACGGTTTGGCATTTTCTATTTCACTTTCGTCAATGAACCTCGATTGGCAAGCTCGTTTACTCAGTGTTTTGGGTTTTAACTTAGGAATTGAAAGCATGCAACTTATAATTATGGTTTGTTTCTTTCCACTGTTATTAGCCAGCAAATGGAAGTACTATTCTGTAATTAGAATGTCATTTGCAGTGATAACAGGCATTACAGCTATTGCATGGATTTTTGAACGAATGCAGGAAAAAGAAAATGTGATTACCGCTTTTGCTAACTCTTTGTTGTAGAATTTAGATATGATGACACTGTGTAATTTAATAAATACCAAACTGTATCCTCCTGCTATACCCTTACAGATTTCTACAATAGAACATACATAATGTAAAGTATTAATAATTAGATATACTTTTCTAACTGTACTTCTATTTTAACTTTAATACATGATTGGTAAATATTTAAGATTTGTAGGATTATGCCTTCTTTTATTTTTGGCGAAACCTGGATTTTGTTTTTTAGAAAATCAGTCTGATTCTCTTTATAAAGAAGATTTAAAGACTTTAAATAAAAAAATTGCTAATGTATTAAAGGATCATCATGGTCTTTGTGCAGGTATTGCACTGATAAGTAAAAATCATCCTGATATGATTTTGGAGGTTGGAAATTGTGAGTCAAATGGAGAAAGACCTGCTTCTGAAAATACTATATTCCGTATTGCCTCTGTTTCCAAAATGATTGTGGCTTTAGCTATACTTAAATTGCAGGAAGAAGATAAATTGTCTCTTGAAGATCAACTAATAAACTTCATACCCGAAGTTGAATTTGAGAATCCTTGGGAGGAGACTCATCCTATTCAAGTTGTACATTTGTTGGAACATACTAGTGGTTGGGATGAGATCCATCTGGTGGAAATGATGTATGATGAAACACCTCCTATACCCATGAAAAAAGCCTTAGAGTTTCATCCTCACACCCGAAAATCGAGGTGGGTTCCAGGTTCAAGAATGGCCTACAGCAATGTCAATTATGCAGTTGCAGCCTATATTGTTGAAAAAGTAAGTGGGATGTCCTATGAAGAATATGTCCGTAAAGCGATTTTTAAACCTTTAATGATGAGCCACTCCACTTTTTTTAATGATAAATTATATAAGGAATGGGGAGCTGTAACCTACAACTGGGCAATGGAAAAGATCCCATACAAAAATGAACTTTACCGATCACCAGGGGGATTAAATTCCTCAGCTAGGGATATGGCTCAAATCCTGAAAATGTTATTAAACAGAGGAAAAATCGATTCTCTGGATTTTCTGCAGGAAGAATCAATAATTAGGATGGAAACACCAAAGAGCTCCATTGGCGCTCAGGCTGGTTTGGAATTAGGATATGGACTAGGAAACTGGAAAAGCTCTTATAAAGGTTTTACTTCACAGGGTCATGATGGAGCTATGAATGGTGGTTTAGCCCAATTAATCTATTTTCCAGAATACGGTATTGGTCATGTTATTTTACTCAATGCCAATAATGGCTGGGTAATGCAGCAAATAACTGCTTTAATCCGGGGTTTTGAAATGAATTTATTACCGGATGACCAGTCAATTTCACAAAAATATAATGGCCTATTGGAAATCGAAGAAGGTTATTACCTGGCTATAAATCCAAGAAGCCAAAATAGGTTTTATCAGGATATTTTTATTAGTATTGAAAAAATTGAAATTCAGAATAATGTGGTAAAGCGATCCTGGATTGGTTCAGGTCAAACTACAAGCTATTATCCAGTTTCACCAACCCAATGTATCCTGAGCAATTCAAACAAAACTGGTTTAGTACTAGCGGAAGACCCATTGGCGGGAAAGGTTTTATACTCTGAGAATTTCGTACTAAAACCCATTTCAACTTTTCAGGTTTATACTCAGATGATATTGCTCGGACTTTGGATTACATTGATGCCTGCAGGACTTCTTTGTTTTTGGCATTTACCATTGCAGTTTTCGTAAAAAGAAATAAATACCAGACTTTACTATGGCAAAATTTATTTCCTACTCTAGCCAGTATATGTTTTATTTTGATGATGTTCCTGCAATTTTATGGATTTGAAAATACTGAAATGCTGTTGGCAAAACCATCCTGGCTATCTCTGACTTTGTTGATTTGCTCGTTGCTATTTGCATTATGCAGTGGAAGTGCTATTGTTGTGCTTATTCGCTCAAGAAAAGGCAATGTGTTTAAACTTATCCAGTATTCAATCTTTATGCTTACCACCTTGCATATACTGGCTGTTATTTACCTGATTTATTTTGGAGTTATTCCCCTAATCACCTGGGCTTAAAAAGCTGCACCACCAACTCAAATTGTAAATATGAACCCATCACATAATGACTTGTCAAATGCATTTTTTGCCATTTTATTTATGCCTCACTGAAAGAAATATCACACAGGGATTAGGTTAAACAAAAATTTTCTTCATTTTTAAATCATGCTGGTGGACTTGTTCTGAATTAATAGAATTCAAAGTTTGAAGTACTCCAATATAGTCTGTATTTATTCAAGCCCCTATAGTTTGAAGTAGTTGTTGCATGTCTAATACTATATCCAGTGTTAGGATCAGATTGATATGTTTCTTTGATAGCTGGATTTTAACCACATAAAAACAATGTTAATTTGGTAAATACTAAAAAAATCGCAAAATTCATAACTCAAGTTAACATTATCAATGTACATCAAAGAAAACCAAACTTCACCACAGAAATGAACTAAAATAGTAGTTAACTTCAAGGTGTTTCATTTAATAAAGTGACATCCAAATACAAACTATTCGATTGTTTTATTAGGCTTACTTCCTTCTGACCATTATACCATTTTAATAACCCATCCTGTCCAATTGAATCATAGATGATCAAATCATAATGTACAATGGCTTGCTTTCTTTTTTCTTTACCAAAGAAATTTTTTTTATTACCATATTCGTATGTGCCACCAGTAGTATAGTATTCGAATACTGGTACATTTCCAAGGCTAATCAATGGATCACTTAAAGTTTTAATGTTGTTTAAAATGGTATACCCATAACCAATGCTTATTAATTTAATCAATGTATCACTTTGTGACAGAACCAATTCAAACTTACCTGAAATATCAGTTCTGAAAAGTGTAGAGTCACTTTGATTCAGAATTGTAATACTTGCCATTGGTTCAGAAGATTTAAAATCAACAATCCGACCGCTTATTTTTACCTGTCCATGACCAATGACAGGAGTTAATATCAGGAATAATAACAAAAGTCGTTTTCTTATTTGAGGTTCACATTTCATGTTTAGTAAAAAAAAAACACAATTGTAAATAAGCAGACAGCTATTGTTAACAACCTTTCCTTACTCACATGTTATGAGTCTCTAAAATAATTAAGTTATACAATTCTAATAAATATAGAGTATAAAAACACACTAAGAACCAAATTGATGAATCGAATACTTTCACCGCTACTAGTTGCTACTCCATCCTAATCTTTGAAAAGATAATAAAATATAACTTGATTAAGAAATAATATGTCATTTGTGAAAAATCGAACCTATAGAGAAGAAATGAAATTTCTAGGCTTATTATTAGTATAAGATTGTAAATAATTAATCAGAAAAAGCCCTGTAATAATAATAGAACTTATTAAAACTCAATTATTAGAGCGTTCAAAATAAGAAATATAGCCTTAAAGTACAATTTTTAAGAAATTAGAAAATCTATACGGATTAGTGAATTAATTCACACTCAAGAAGATCAAAAAAGGTGGACTTTGTTGAAGTCGACCTTTTTGTACTTAGAAAGAATTACGGATAATAAATAACTTATAGTATCTAAAAAAAAGAAATCTTGCTAATAATCTATTGATCAATTTTAGCAAAAACAATATTATAGATGGAAATCCTAACAACATCAATTCAAATGTGCAAAAATAAAATACTTAAAAGAGAATTTGTAAAGGCTCCTGTTTCTTGTTCATTTGAAATGATGCATATTGAATATAATAAAGCAAAGTTGATACTAAATAAGAATAATATTGTAATTAAAGACTCACTGGAATCTATTGAGGAAATTAGTATCAACAACCAAAAATCTCCAGAGGAAATAGTTGACCTAATAATGGAATAGTAAAAATTATACCTACTGAAAAGCATTTTTAAAATAAGCCAATATCATTTAACCTATTATGGAATCAAAAAATATTGAAGTCGAACGTACTGTTTTTTTTAGTGATGCAGTTATAGCTATCGCCATCACATTATTAGCTCTTGAATTAAAAGTTGAAACAGAAGATGACCAAACCCTACATTTTTCAGATATATTGGATCAATGGAAATCTTTGGTAGCATTCTTACTATCCTTCATCAATATTGCACTCTTTTGGAAAGTGCACCATACATTTTTTGCACACATCATTCAGATTGATAATCGATTACTTTTTTACAACCTAATTTGGCTGTTTTTCATTGTCTTGATTCCTTTCTCAACTTCATTGTTTGGATTTCATTTATTTAACTTTGCAGCTGTAGTTACTTACAGTATAAATGTGTTATTTGTTACTATCTTTCAGAACTTAATATGGGATTATGCTAGCAATAAAAAGTATTATAAAAAATTAGACGTTATTGATGAATTGACTTATTCTGAACTGAGATTGTATTGTAATTTAGATATTGGAAATTCTGTTATTTCAATAGGATTGTCTTTTTTCAGTCCAGCATTAGCTTTCATTTTACTTTTTACTAAACTACCAATATTATTAGTGGTTGTTTTCTTTTATCAAAAGAAACGACGAAGAAAAAAGCATAGAAAATTATAAACGAAATTCCTACTATATCAGCTTTTCTTTACAATTGTTATCGTGTACGAATTATGCACTTCATAATTTTGAGTTGTAAAATTTAAAACTCTATAAAATGAAAGTAGTAATCGTTTTTAATCACCCCTATCAAAAAAGTTATTGCAATGCAATTTTAGAAGCAGCTACAAGGGGACTACAAGTAGGTAATCATGAAATAGATCTTATTCATCTCGATAATGATGGGTTTAATCCAGTTATGACAGCTGATGACCTGAAAGCATTTAGAGATAAAAAGCCAGTTGACCCTCAAGTAATAGATTATAAAAGTAGAATTGAACAAGCAGATTATCTAATTTTCATTTTCCCAATTTGGTGGGAATTGATGCCAGCCATGACAAAGGGATTTATAGATAAGGTAATATTTCCTGGTGTTGCCTACGATTATACTAATGCAAATAATACAAGAATGAAACCTCTTTGGACAAAACTAAAAGGTATCACTTTGATTACTACCATGAATACACCCAGCTTATTATATAGTCTTATTTTTGGCAATGCTATAAAAAAGGCAATGATTTTAGGAACTTTTTGGAAAATTGGCTTTAAAAACCGAAAGTGGATTAGCTTGAATCAAGTGAAAATGGCATCGCACGAAAAGCGAACAAAATGGTTGAATTCCATCGAAGATAAATTCTCAAAACTTAAGTAATAATGTTTTGCAACTAATCTAATAATTAATAGCACAATCTATTTTTGGGGATGTCCCTTAAATCAAAATAGCTTGTAAAGCAATTGGGCAATATATAGATATCATCTTTGTCAATAGTTCTTTGAATTAATTTTATTAGATGTTTTCACTTGGAACACCTAATATCAAATCAAAAATCTTTTATTCCCTGATAAAAACCCTTCTATTAATAATTATGTTTTTCCCTCCTGAAATTCTAAATTTAGAAAAAATAACTTCACCATTAAATGATTAATTATGACAAATTCTATTAAAATTATAGTCATTACTTTAATCACTTTTACAATTGTATCTTGTGATAAAGACGATGATATTAGTTGTACACAAATCACATGGTATGAAGATACTGATGATGACGGGTTGGGAAATCCTGATGTTAGTACAACTGCTTGCCAGCAGCCTGATGGATATGTAGACAATGCCGATGATGATGATGACTCTACTAGTATAACCGCCAGTTGTGATGATAAGTCAGGTGTTGAGCAATTAGTTTGTCTGGCGGAAACTTACCTTGACTTGCTTTCTTCTTCTCAATTGTCAGAAGCACAACTAACTTACAGTGTAAGTACAGCACAAGAATGGTCCAATCTACCTGTAGGAAATGTGCCTAGACCTGGTTTAGGTTTTACCGATATGAGTTCTACCCAATTAGCTGCAGCAAAAGCTTTGTTAATAGCAGCTTCTGGAACAACAGAAAATGAAGGATGGGATGAAATTGAACAGACCCTTAATGCTGATGATTATTTAAAAGATAATGGTGGAGGTAATGGCTATGGTTCTGGTTTATATTATTTGGCCATTTTGGGAACTCCATCTACCACTGATACTTGGGAAATTATGTTTGGTGGTCACCATTTTGCATTTGCAAACACCTATAGTGGAGGAGTTCTAGCAGGGGGAACACCTTCTTTTAGAGGGATTGAACCAATGGGAACATTTACTTATGATGGGACAACCAACCAACCACTCAATCAAGAACAAGCTGCACTAGCTGCAATGCTGCAAAGCTTATCTTCTACAGAATTAGCTTCCGCCGAACTAAGTGGAACTTGGAATGATTTATTGGTAGGTCC
Organism: Chondrinema litorale; assembly: GCF_026250525.1. Lineage (GTDB taxonomy): Bacteria > Bacteroidota > Bacteroidia > Cytophagales > Flammeovirgaceae > Chondrinema > Chondrinema litorale. The sequence goes on along the minus strand of NZ_CP111052.1, from coordinate 79,287 downwards.
GCAGGAAGATGATAATTTTCCTTCATCTAATTCTGGAATTCAGGTAGGTAATTTGAGCACAGCACAAAAAGAATTGGTAATGACAGCCATTCAAACGTATGTATTTGATATTGCTGATGATGATGCCTCTGACATTTTAAGTACCTATGAAGCTGAAATAGAAGATACTTACATCGCTTATTCAGGAACAACAGGTGTGGATGCTATTGGAGACTATGTTCGAATAGATGGTCCTTCTGTATGGATAGAATATAGTGTGCAAAATGGAATTATTTTATCTGACCCTCATCCGCATTCTGTTTGGAGAGATAAAGATGGTGACTATGGAGGAAACTAAATTAAAACTTTTAATTTTATTAAACTGTCTACTTTTAGTAGGCAGTTTAGTTTTTGCCCATCCCCTTCCAAGTACAAAAGTACATTTACAAATAAATGGGAAACGAATAATTGGTACAGCCATAATGCCTACCAATGAATTAGATTTAGCAACCAAACGTAAAATAGATTTAGATAATTTGAATGATGAATTTTTAATTAATTACTTTAAAAAACATATTCAAATTAACAGTCAAAGCCAAACTTGGGAAGTAATTATAAAATCATTTGAATCATTTGAAGAGAATGATCAAGCGCATGGTGGTCATCACGGAATTATTCCTTTCTTACTTGTTCATTTTGAAATACAACCAAGCAATGGAAATGTTTTAGAACCTTTTATATTCAATTTTGACGTAATTACCCATGAAGTTGTCACACACGATGTAGATGTTTTTCAATTATTCAATAACAGAAATAAAACAAAAGAGAATAAATTAGGTAGAATTACTTTAGATATTAAAAAAGAAACATTCAACCAACTTGAAATTCAATTACAAGATGAATATCAAAAAAATAATGTTTGGTGGATATTTCTTCTTGTGGGAGTAATTATAATAATAGCTATAATTTTAATTATTAAAACAAATAAGAAATTTTAAAATATTTAAACTCTACTGATACTCAAGGTTACTTAAAAAATAATATTTCTAATTCTAAAAATAGAAACACCTACAGGCTAACCTGTAAAACTATTAAGCAAAGTATATACATTTTGTTTTTCTTACTATAGTACATATTTTGTCTCTACATTTGAATTTCTTGTAGAGAATAGAATGGCTTACTTAACTAGTAGATGATAGATTTATAGTTTTAGTTTTTCGCTTTCTGCTATATGAACTTCATCTTATTAGACATTTTTTATGTTAAAAAAGTTTTTATTACATGGTTACTTTATGATAAGTGCGTTTTATTTGGAAGGAATATTAATTCTCTTAAAAATACTAGCTTCTAATTCACACATCGTATTACTCTCTAGTTTAAAATTTACTTCCAAATGTCTAAAACTTTAATATTAAAAAATCATTGATACAAACCTTATATTTTTCTGAATAAAATAATTAACAATATGAAATTAGCAGACTATTTAAAAAAAGAAATTAATTTCCCTGATGAGATAATTAAAAAATTTGATAGTCTGTGGGAAACTAACAAACTACCTAAAGGATATCAACTTTTAAGTGAAGGCACAAACTCTCAGAAAGTCTACTATGTGGAAAAAGGAATTATCAGAATGTACTATCTCAAAAATGGCAAAGACATCACTCAAGACTTTTTTGAAGAAAAGTCTTTCTATGTACCTGCTGAAAAAGTTTTTTTTAACGAATATCATCCCTATTATCTAGAATTACTTGAAGATTGTGTTATTAAGTTTACTGACTATTCCAAAATTGAAGCATTACTTTCCCAACATCAAGAATTAAACAAGTTTGTTCGATTCATTATGGTAGGGGTAATAAAGAAATTATCCGAGAGGCTTTGCTCCATTCAATTTCAAACAGCACGCGAAAGGTATAGGAATTTAATAGCAACCTACCCCGATATTTTATTGCGTGCTCCTTTGGGACATATAGCCTCCTATTTAGGTATTACACAACAAACATTGAGCGTTATTCGTGCGGAAAAAGAAAAATAACAAACACAATTTCACTTTTTAATATATCTTAAAAATTATCCAATAAAGAGTTAAGAGCTTTGTATCAAAATTTAAATGTGATGCGAAGTATTGACTCAAATCTATTGGTACATAAAGTCTTTATAGTAGATGATAATGGTATTTCAACCATTTACCCACGACTATTAAAGTTATTACAAAATGTAGATCATAACAACACACACATTTCTCTACTTTACATATCTCCAGCAAAAAATTATGTTTTCAAGGAAGAATTGGAAATCCTCATGCAAAGATTTCCAACTGTGTTTATTACTTATTTCAGACCAAAACCTGAACAGGAAATGCTGGAAACTATTCTGAATACGAATACAATGCCCAATTTATACTTCTACTTATGTATTGATAAAGAATTGGAGATTTTTATCGTAGACAGGTTTTACTTCCAGGGAATATCTCCAAAAAATATTCAATTAGTAAATAGACAATCTAATAATTTATAATTCTTATAAAATGAAACAAAGAAATAAACTTTGGTGTGTTATCCTTTTTGTGGCAGGGATTTCATCTATAATTATCTCCTGTAAGGATAAAAGAGGCAGCTCTGATATATCTGGAAAAACAATTCCTATTATCACAGAAAATATTAATACTAAAAGCTATTTCCAAGGTATTCATGTTAGTGGAAATATTGAAGGCAACAAAACAGTAAATTTAGGTTTTATGGTAGCTGGAAAGATTAACAATATAAATGTTGATCTTGGACAAAATGTAAAGCAAAACCAACTTATAGCTTCCCTAGATCCAACAGATTACCAAATAGCAAAGGAGATTGTCGATGTACAAGTAAACCAAACAGAGGATGAATATAATCGTCTTAAAATCATGTATGAACGTAATAGTATTAGTGAAAGTGACTACAAGAAAATTGAATATGGATTACAAAATGCTCGAGCACAGCAAAAACTTAAAAACAAAAACCTTGCTGATACAAAGATGTATGCTCCATTTGATGCTGTCTTATTAGAAAAGGTTGCAGAAACTGGAGAAATCATTTCATCAGGCATGCCTGTGTTAGTGCTATCAGATATAAGTATAGTAAAAGTAAATGCCTATGTTCCCGAGAATCAGCTGCATAACATTAAAATAGGACAAGAAGCAAATGTACAGATTGGTGCCTTAAATGAAAGCCATATAGGTAAAATAATCGAGGTTTCCGGTGCTGCAGATATAACCACTAGGGCATTTACTGTAGTTATTGAGGTTCCAAATCCCGAAGCTTCCATAAAACCCGGAATGATTGCAGAAATTGAACTCAGTTCAAATCAAGAAAAATCAATTATTACAATTCCTGCCAGTTCAATTCTTAATTCTCCTGAAGGTCAAACCTATGTTTTCATAGCTAAAAGTGGTAAAGCTTATAGAAGAGACATTAGTATTGGTTCAATTTACGGAGACGAAATTGAAGTAGTTACTGGTTTATCGACAGGGGAATCTTTAGTGACAGGAGGGCAGAACAAGCTCACTAATGGAAGTATAGTTTCGGTAACTGAACAAATAAGTATTAGATGAATTTTGTAGAAAGAGCATTAAAACACAAACAAGTTACCTTATCAGTCTTGGTACTGTTTTTTATAGTGGGAGTGTATTCTCTATTAAATATGTCTCGTAGAGAAGACCCAAAAATCACACCCACACAAGGACTGGTCATTGCTTTCTATCCAGGGGCGAGTTCTTCTCAGGTAGAAGAGCAGGTAACCAAAAAGCTGGAAGAATACCTGTTTAAATTTGATGAAGTAAAAAGAAAAGATACCTATTCCTCTTCTGAAGAGGGCAAAGTAATTATTACCGTAGAATTAAGTGATCATGTAAAAGAGCCCGATGTATTTTGGAACAAGTTACGTCAGGAATTATTACTTGCCAAGCAAATAGATTTACCTGAAGGCGTAATCGGCCCAATTGTCAACTCAGATTTTGGAGATACAGAAGCCATGATTATTGGCATTTCTGGAAAAGACATCCCTTACAACCAATTAAAAGAATATACAAAAAAACTGGAGGACAATCTTCGTACACTACCCACTGTGTCTAAGGTCAAAAGAAGTGGAGACAAGGAAGAACAAATTCTGGTAACTGCCAATTCCGTTAAACTCGCCCAATATGGTATAACCTTTCCAGATGTTATAAAGGTACTTCAATCTCAAAATGAGATTTATGCCACAGGTGATATAGAAATATCATCTCTTGAAATTCCTCTTTATGCGAAAGGGTTTTACAGTACGCAGGAACAATTGGCCAATCAAGTTATTGGCACTTCCCCATTAGGTTCAGTTATTCACTTAAAAGATGTAGCGAACATTAAAAGAACCTATGCAGACCCTGACAGTAAGGTTTTGGTCAACAATAACGATGCTATGATTGTGAGCATTCAAATGCGAGAAGGTAACAACATTGTTCAATTTGGAGAGGATGTCAATGAAAAAATAAATAAATTTAAACAAGAAGTACCTGATAATGTTATTGTTACATTTATTGCCGACCAACCCGAAGTGGTTCATCACAACATATCCCATTTTATACGCGAGTTCTTTATAGCCATCGTATCCGTGGTTATAGTCATCATTTTACTATTACCATTAAGAATTGCCATGGTTGCTGCTACAGCAATTCCCATGACAATAGCACTCACCTTGGCCATTATGAATTTCTTCGGCATTGAATTGCACCAGGTTTCATTGGCAGGATTAATTGTTGTTTTAGGATTGGTCGTTGATGATGCAATTGTGGTTGCTGATAATTATGTAGAACTGTTGGATAAAGGTCTAACCCGTTGGGAAGCAGCCTGGAAAAGTGCTTACGAATTAATAGTACCCATTTTCGTTGCCACCATCACAATTATCTTTGCATTCTTGCCAATGGTCATGCTGTCCGGTTCTGTCGGAGAATTTATTAGGACACTACCCATTACAGTGGCAATATCTTTGTCAGCATCATTCATTATTGCTATGGTACTAACCCCTTTGCTTTGCTTTACGTTTATCAAAAAAGGTTTACATAACCCAGATATCGAGAAAACTAACAAGAAACCAAGTTTCTTGGATAGCATGCAGAAAGGTTATGATAGGCTACTGGATTGGTGTATATCACACCCTAAAACAATCATCGTTGCAAGTTTTGTCCCGCTCATTTTTACGGGTCTTCTAAAACAGTATGCCTTAAAAGAACAGTTTTTCCCGGCAGCAGAAAGAAATCAATTTGTTGTGGAACTTTGGATGCCAACCGGTACCAATCTTGATGCCACCGAAAACGCTATCCACAAGCTTGAAGGTTTGATAAAAGGTGATGAAAGAGTTGTGAACCATACTTCTTTCATTGGTACATCAGCACCAAGATTTTATTACAATTTCGCTCCCGAATTTCCAGTGAAAAATTATGCCCAAATCCTTATCAACACGGTAGATATTGAATCAACCAATGAGCTTTCCGAAGAACTGAAACACAAAGTGGAAACCGTGTTGCCAGAAGGAGCGCCCAAAGTACGACTTATGCAACAGGGTAAACCGCTTCAGGCTTTTGTAGAAGTTAGGATATGGGGAGATGATATTGCCATTTTAAAGAAAATTGGACAAGAGATAAAAGATATCATCAATAACGAAGAAGGTAGCAAGAATGTTCGTACCGATTTCAAGGAAGATTATTATGGGCTGGATATCAAACTAAAGCCTGTAGCTGAACGCCTTGGATTTACGACAGAAGTAGTGGCAAAAAGTGTATATACAGGATTTACGGGAGCACCTGTAACCTCGATACGTGAAGACGATAATCCAGTAAAGGTATTATTTCGATTAGATAAAAAAGCCAGACAATCCTCATCAGATTTGAAAAACATGTATATTACATCTCCCATTACAGGTGGCAATGTCCCGCTATCCCAAATTACAGATTTACTTCCAATTTGGAAAACAGGGAGAATACGACATAGAAATGGCTTAAAAATGTTAACGGTTCAAAGTAGTACCGAAAACGCTGTATTACCTTCCGAGCTTTTGAGCTCCATCCAACCAAAAATTGAAAAGCTTGAATTGCCCAATGGCTATAGCATAACATATGGCGGTGAGGATGCAGGCCAAAGAGAGACCTTCTCTGAAATGGTCATAGCTCTTTCCATTAGCTTACTGCTCATATTCTTTACCCTTCTCTTTCAATTTAAAAACTTGAAGGAAGCAGGAATTATAATGTTGACCATCCCATTGAGCATGTTCGGTGCCATGCTTGGTTTGTTTGTTACAGGTAACTATTTTGGCTTTACTGCCTTTGTAGGCTTGATAAGCCTTTCTGGAGTCGTAGTTAGAAATGCCATTATTCTTATCGATCACATACACGAATTGGTAAAGCATCATCAGATGAGTTTGAAAGAAGCAACTATTGAGAGTGGTAAACGTAGACTACGTCCCATTTTCCTTACAGCTATGGCAGCTGCTGTAGGTGTCTTTCCAATGATCGCATCAGGCTCCCCTATGTGGAGTCCCTTAGCAAGTGTTATAGCATTTGGTGTGGTTTGGGGTATGTTAATCGCATTACTTTCAGTCCCTGTATTCTATTTATTATGGGTTGTACCATCCTCAAAAAACGCTGATTAATAAAAGTTACAAAAAAATGAGTAAACTATATAAAATAGGAACATTGAAGTTTTTAATAGTGCTTTTAATACCTTTTAATAGTCTAAAAGCACAACAGCTGGAAACCCTTTCATTGGAACAGGCCATTGAAGCGGCTTTAGAAAATAACAATTTGCTACGTATCAAAAAATTACAGGTACAGGAACAAGAAGCCAAGATTAAAGAGGCTGACATCATACGCTATCCCAAAGTGCAAACAAGTGCTCAATACCAGTATAACTTTGAAATAGGTCAAATAACCATTCCTGCTGGATCATTTGGCACACTTCCACTTGATCCCACAACATCAGTGTCATTGCCTGATGTTGAAAGGTCTTTTGAAGTTACTAATCACAATAATTTAAACCTTGGAGTATCGGTCTATCAACCATTGACTCAATTAGGTAAAATCAATACAGGAGTGAGAATCGCCCAAATAAACCACATGATCTCAGTAACAGAGCAAAATCAGGTGAAATTACAAATCATCAATGGTGTTGAACAATATTTTTATGCTATTCTGGCTGTTAAAAAACGAATGGAAGAAGCAGAGAAAAATATTGAAGTTGCCAAACTCAAACTGTATGATGTAGAAAGTGCATTAATGGCAGGAAAAACAGTTCAGGCAAGCCAAATGGGTTTAAAAGCCGATATTGCAAACCAACAGCAGGAACTACTTATACTTTCGTTTGAAGAAGAGGATTTAATCGCAGAACTAAAAACTCTTACCGGACTTAAGCAGGATCAGATAGTTCTTTCAGAAGTTGATGTAAGTTTAATAGTATCTGAAGACTTAAGCACTTATCAATTGCTCGCCAAGGAAAATAATTCCGATTTAAAACTTCTGAAGCTTCAAAATAATAAAAGTGAACTTGCCATAAAAGCTGCCAAACAGAGTTTCTTACCAGATCTTGGAATCATTACTGGCTACAATTATCAAAAAGGAATGGATATCATGCCTGAAAGCAATCCTTATATAGGAGCCTCTTTTTCATGGGACATACAAAACACTTTTAGTAATAGACAGGTATTGAAGCAAAGAAAATTGCTTCAAGAACAAGCATTAGAAAATGAAAAATATACCCAAACACAAATAGTTGTTTCTGTTGAAAAGGCTTTTAGGAAAATGAAACAGTCTGAAGAATTGGTATTGGTTGCCAAAAAAGCAGTAAGCTTTCGTGAAGCAGAATTGAAAATTGAAAATGACAAAAAGGAAACAGGTCTTGCAGAACCTATCAAGGTTTTAGAAATAGAGGCTGAACTTGCAAAATCAAAAGCAGATTTATATGCTGCCATAATGAGCTTTAAAATAGCTGAATCAGAGTTAAAGTTGCTTACTAAGATATGATGAAATTTTTGGATAAAAATCAGGCTTTATTGCTTAGAATAAATTTACTAAAATGAAATACATTAGAATAGTACATATTGCTATAATCCTCTTTTCCAAACAAGGGATAAAGGCAACTTCTATGGATGATATTGCCAATCATTGTGGTATCTCAAAAAAAACATTGTATCTGCAATTTAGATCAAAGGAAGCATTGGTAGATGCCGTTCTTTTATTGATTAAAAACCATTTTGAACTTACCATTGCCAACCAAAGTATATACTCAAATAGTTTAGTTGAAGAATTATTTTCCTTTTTAAATTATTTGTCAAAGGCACCTTCAATCTTAACACCTGTGTTTTTAATAGACTTAAAATCGACCTACAATGCTCAATATTGTAAATTCTTTCACTTCTTCTATTCTAAAATTACATTTTTTATTAATAATAATATCGAAATAGGTATCAAAAAAGGTTACTATGTGAAAAGTATACTTGTTAACCAAATAGCTAATTGGTACTTCTGGCAAATAAAACATGCTTTTGTTGAGCAAATTAGCAGTCAACAGGACTCATTTAAAAAAATCTCTTTTACTAATCAAATTTTGATTGAAATTTTTATTCATTGAAAAACAAACTCTTAAAGCATAACATAAAAGAGATTTGCTATATAGCATTGGCATGGGTTATCCTTACTACCTTCTTTCTTTATATAAAATTCAATGATATTTCAGGATATTATTTTCAAATTATCTATGGTCAACACTATAAAATTTCAAAACAAGAGTTGTTCATAGTTTCTCTTGGTACCTCAATACCCTTGGGTCTGATGTTGGGTATTTTGCACACATATGTCTATCCAAGATTAAGACGTTTAAAACTTATTATTGTAATCATTTTAAGGATATTTTTATTTTGTTTGCTACTAGTAACTATAGAGTTGGTCTTTTATATATTATTCGAGAACAATTCAGGAAATTTTGGCAATGAGCTATTCCGAAAACAAGGAGGCCAAACCATATTGGTCTATACACTCAGTACAGAATTTCTAACCACTGTTTTGATTATATTAAGAAGAAGTCTAGGTGGAGGGTATTTTTCAAGTCTTTTGAAGAATACCTATGGTAATCCGCGAGAAGAAGAAAGAGTTTTTATGTTTCTGGATTTGGAAGACTCCACTCCTATTGCAGAAAAAATAGGTCATTTAGACTATAGTAAATTTATTCAGGATTGCTTTTGGGATTTATCGGATGTTGTTTTAAAATATGAGGGAGAAATATATCAATTTGTTGGGGATGAAGCTGTAATAACATGGAAAGTAAATAGTGAAATTGATTATTTAAAGTGTATAGATTTATATTACAATTTTAGCGAAATCCTCAATAATAGGGGAAAATACTACACGCTAAATTATGGTCATTTACCAAAATTTAGATGTGCTATTCACAATGGAAAAGTATCGACAGCACTGGTTGGTAATTATAAAAGGGAAATTGCCTACCATGGTGATGTCCTTAATTTATGTGCCCGTATACAAGCGGAATGTAAGGATAACAAAGCAAATGTTTTAGTTTCTGAATATTTTGCAAAACATCTTAAAAGCTCAGATAGATACACTTTCTCTCAACTAGTTTTTTCAAACCTAAAAGGTATTAAATGTAGTCAAATTGCTTTTATAGTTAACCCTGTTAACTAAACTATTATCACAAATATCTATTCAAAACAATGTGAAGTTTCCATAAAAAAGGAACTTTTTATTTAAAGTGTAACATAACTGTTAAATTTTACTTCCCAATTTATTGAAAAGTTTATGTTCAGCGTCTGATTTAAAGAGAACAGATTGCAACCATAAATTCACACCGTATGGAAGGAATAGATAATCTTTGAACATTGAAATAAAAAAATAACGCTACTAAATTAGTAGTCTTTTCCTAGCTAATAACTGCAGCAATTGACTCTTTTTTACTGAAAATCTAGTTAGAATTAGACAATGGATGAAAGTTAATTTTAAATTATTATTATAATAATTTGTGTACAGATAAGTTTGGCTATCCTTTATTGGTTTGCATTAATTTCTTTTTAACAACAACTTGACACTAGTTTAAGTGAGAAACCAAAACATCAATAAGCAATCTAATGAAATTATTCAGAATTTTGAATCTCTGTTTTAAAAAACTAACTTGATAGTTATATATACCAATACTCATAATCTAAAAATATGAAAAGAAAAAATGTCTTACTGCCTTTAATGTACCTTATTATATTTAACAACATTTTTGCTCAGGAGATCCCTAAAGAAGTTGAAAATATTATTTCTCCTGAAATACATGGAGACCAAACTGTAAGCTTTCGTTTTTTTGCACCTTATGCTGACAGTGTTCAAATTTCATCAGATTTTTTACCTCCAGTTAGAATCATGAGTCGCTTCGGTCCTGTGGATGGACCTGGTACAGCTAACTTAATCAAGGATGAGTTTGGCCTTTGGAGTTACACAACAGAAACACTCCAACCTGAATTATACAGTTATAATTTTATTGTAGATGGAGTAAAAAATACAGACCCTAATAATCCTTATGCTTTGCGTAATTCATCTTCTCTAACCAATATTTTCATTATTAGTGAAGATAAGACTGGTCTATATCAAATAAACGATATCCCACATGGATCAATAACTCATCGCTGGTATGATTCGCCTGGCCTTAATATGGATAGAAGGATATCTATTTATACCCCTCCAGGATATGAGCAATCTAAAGGGAAATTTCCAGTATTATATCTATTACATGGTGCTGGAGGTGATGAAGACTCTTGGTTAGCCCATGGTCGTTTGGCACAAATAATGGATAATCTGATTGCGATGGGAAATGCAAAACCAATGATTGTAGTGATGCCAAATGGCAATGTTGTTCAAGATGGTGGATATGGTCAAGGTAGCGATGGATTTTATAAACCTCAATTTATACTTCCTCAAACTATGAATGGAGTTTTTGAAGCTAATTTTAAAGATATCATTAGTTTTGTGGATCACAATTATAGGGTCAAAGCTAACAAAGAAAATCGGGCTATTGCTGGTCTTTCCATGGGTGGGTTTCACACCATGCACATTTCTAGGTTTTACCCTAATACTTTTGATTATATAGGTCTTTTTTCTGCAGCCATTATGCCACGTGAAGATGACTCTAATAAGGTATAGTCCGCAACGCTAGGTTGCGATAAAAAAGGAAGCATTAAATTTAGAGTGACCAAACTTTAAAAAAATGCTTCCCACTCCGTGGCGGCAATAGAGATCAGAGAACCTGATGCCTCCGAGGCAAATATGCTTAGAAACCGGCTGGAAGCAAAACATAAAAACCCAATAATCCGAGATAGATTTCATATGATATGGTTACTTTATAAAGGATTTAGACGCGGCGAATGTGCTAAAATTTTAGGCTTGAGACCCAATACGATTACCAAGTATGTTCGTCTTTATAATGAAGGAGGTCTAGAATTACTGAGCCGCCTTAATTATAAAAAACCCGTTTCCAAATTAATGGAACACAAGGAAAAAATTTGTGAAGCGATCAACGAACTCTTGCCTGATTGTATCTCGGCAATTCGAGAATGGATAAGGCAAGAATTAGGGATTGAACGAAGCTTACAGCGGGTAAGAATTTTCATTAAAAAATTAGGGTTCAGGTACAGAAAAACTACACCTTTTCCAGGAGGAAAGTTATCAGAAGAATGGATAAAAGAACAAGAAGTATTCAAGACAGCAAACTTGTTTCCATTGCTGGGGGAAGCAGCCTATGGGTCTGCTGATCTACTTTTTTTAGATAGTGCCCACTTTGTTCAGGGTAAGTTTGAACGGTTCCTATGGAGTCAAAAATCCTGTTACAACCCTACTTCACACGGTCGTTATCGGGTCAATGTTCTGGGTGGGTTGGATCTGGTCAAAAGGCAAATATTAAGCCTAGTGAATGATACCTCCATCAGAGCAGAAACTCTTACTGATTACATGAGATGGATCAGAAATTATCATTATCAGAACCTGGATAAAAAGCTTTATTTGATTTTAGACAATGCCCGTTATCAAAAAACAGATTGGGTAAAGGAAGATGCTGAACTTTGGAATATTGAATTGGTGTATCTGCCAGCTTATTCTCCCCATTTAAACCTGATTGAGCGCTTATGGAAGTGGATGAAGAAAGAACTTGGGAAATATTACTGTAAGGATAAAAAATCCTTTAAGCTCCAAATTGAAAATACCTTACAAAAAATGAATTCGGAAGTGAGTCCTGATCAATTTGACCGCTTATTTTCACTCAAATTTCAATCTTTTGAAAAATCTAAATTCTTTGCGTGTTAATGTATATATAACAATATTGACACTACTCTAAAAAATCAAATGGATAATGGAATTAAACTATATTGGATAGCAATTGGTAAAACAGATTTTCTTTATAAGGCCAATGAAGACTTTAGAAAAAAACTAGATCATATTGGAATAATATATGAATACCATGAAACAAAAGGTGGCCATATATGGAAAAACTGGAGAAGCTATCTGTCTGAATTTGTACCTAAATTATTTTAAACAAGTAGAAACCTTTTGCTCACTTTGTATTTACTAAAATACGCTTACCGTTTTCATAAAAGTAAATCTCCTCATATGTTTATTCTGATAAAATCAAATTAGAAAAGTGATAATTACTCTTTGTATTTAAGCTATTTTATACAAATATATTTTTTTTCAATTAGAAGAGATTTGTAATCCTTTTTAGGATTTAATATTTACATCAAATTCATTATGATGATTAGTACAGAGAAATGAAATTTCTAATCCTCAAACTTAAATCTACAAGAAGTATCAGCTTTAAAATTGGTATCTGAAACATATATCTGTAAATTTAGAATAAGCACTTTTACTATAAATAATTCTTATAGAACGTTTTTATTTATAAATAAAAGTTATTGTAGTTTTATTTTTTTTAGAACTTAAACAGATGAAGATGGAAAAACACAATAGTTCAAATGGTGAACGAGGAACTAGTTTTGAAGTAAACAATTCAAGCAAATGTCCATTTTTAAGTGGTAACCAAGATTTTAGTGCTGGCGGCGGTACTAGAAATACAGATTGGTGGCCAAACCAATTAAACATTAACATTCTACGACAACACTCATCATTATCTGACCCAATGGGTAAAGATTTTGATTATGCAAAAGAATTTCAATCTCTCGACCTAAAAGCTGTAAAACAAGATCTTTACGATCTAATGACTGATTCACAAGATTGGTGGCCTGCCGATTTTGGTCATTACGGTCCATTATTTATAAGAATGGCTTGGCACAGTGCCGGTACCTATAGAATTGGTGACGGTCGTGGAGGTGGAGGAGCTGGTTCTCAGCGTTTTGCACCACTTAACAGTTGGCCAGATAATGCTAACCTAGACAAAGCAAGAAGATTACTTTGGCCAATAAAACAAAAGTATGGCAAGAAATTATCTTGGGCAGATTTAATGATTCTCACAGGTAACTGTGCATTAGAATCTATGGGTTTTAAAACTTTTGGATTTGGTGGTGGCCGCGAAGATATTTGGGAGCCAGAAGAAGATATTTATTGGGGTTCTGAAGGTGAATGGTTAACCGATAAAAGATACTCTGGAGAGAGAGACTTGGATGACCCACTTGCAGCAGTAGTAATGGGTTTGATCTATGTTGATCCAGAAGGTCCAAACGGAAATGGTGATCCTGTTTCTGCGGCACAAGACATTCGCGAAACATTTGGTAGAATGGCCATGAACGACGAAGAAACAGTTGCCTTAATTGCAGGTGGACACAGTTTCGGTAAAACTCATGGTGCAGGCGATGTAAAACATGTTGGTCCAGAACCAGAAGCAGCCGGTATTGAAGAGCAAGGCTTAGGCTGGACGAGTAGCTACGGTTCAGGTAAAGGTGGAGATACCATTACTGGTGGTCCAGAAGTTACTTGGACAAAAACACCTACCAAATGGAGCAACAACTTCTTCGAAAACCTTTTTGAATTTGATTGGGAATTAACAAAAAGCCCTGCCGGTGCAAAACAATGGGTAGCTAAAGGTGCTGGTAATGTTATTCCAGATGCACACGACCCATCAAAAAGTCATGCACCGACGATGCTTACTACTGACCTTTCGTTAAAATTCGATCCTGAGTACGAAAAAATCTCAAGAAGATTCTACGAAAATCCAGATCAGTTTGCTGATGCTTTTGCAAGAGCTTGGTACAAACTTACTCATAGAGATATGGGACCAAAAAGCAGGTATCTTGGTCCAGAAGTTCCTGAAGAAGATTTAATCTGGCAAGATCCACTACCAGCGGTTACACATGAGTTAATTAGCGATGCCGATGCAGAAACATTGAAAGCAAAAATATTAAGTTCAGGTCTTTCAGTATTAGAACTAGTTTCAACTGCTTGGGCTTCTGCTTCTACTTATCGCGGTTCTGATAAAAGAGGTGGTGCCAATGGTGCTAGAGTGAGGTTAGCTCCTCAAAAAGATTGGGAGGTTAACAATCCTGCTCAGTTAGACAAAGTATTGCAAAAATTAGAAGCAATTAAAACTGAGTTTGATGGCACTGGCAAGCAAGTTTCTATTGCTGATTTGATAGTTTTAGCTGGTTGTGCAGGTGTTGAAAAAGCTGCCAAAGATGCTGGGCATGATGTAAAAGTGCCATTTACTCCTGGTAGAGTGGATGCAACACAAGAGCAAACTGATGCTGATCAATTCGGTTATTTAATGCCAGCAGCTGATGGTTTCCGTAACTTTAGAAAAACTAAATATTCAGTTTCTACTGAAGAATTACTGATAGATCGTGCTCAATTACTTACATTAACTCCTCCTGAGCTTACTGTATTAATGGGTGGTATGCGTGTTTTAGATACTAATTTCGATAAATCTAAGCATGGTGTATTTACAGATAAACCAGAAACTTTAACCAACGATTTCTTCCTAAACTTGCTAGACATGAATACTGTTTGGAAAGCTACTTCAGACGACCAAGAAGTATTTGAAGGAACAGATCGTAAAACTGGTGCTGCAAAATGGACTGCCACTCGTGCTGATCTTATCTTTGGTTCTAACTCAGAATTACGTGCACTTGCAGAAGTTTATGGATGCAGCGATTCACAAGATAAATTTGTGAAAGATTTCGTAGCAGCATGGTCTAAAGTAATGAACCTAGATCGTTTCGATCTCGCATAAAATAAACATAAAGTAGATCATCAATCGATTTTGCGATCGATTGATGATTCACTAAAGAATTCTACAGATCTATTAAAGAGATTAAAATGTGCCTTTATGCAAAGTGTATCGCTATGTTGCCATAGAAGATTCGTTGAAAATTGCAACGTTTTCCACAACATTACATCGCTTCGTATTTGGGCATTACCTTTGTTTCAGTGAGCCGAATAATAAATAATCGTTAAAGCAATTTCTTTACAATTGTTATTGTCAAATAGCTTAACAAGTTTTCATTTTTGCATTATGAATATCATAAAATGCAAGATGAAAATTCCCCAATTGAGTAAAGGACTTTTATTTATAATGACTGTTACCACAGGTTTGGTTGTGGCAAATATTTATTATAACCAGCCATTGCTTGGGTTAATGGCTAATACGTATGGAGTTAGCGAATTAAATATTAGTAGTATTCCCATGTTTACCCAAGTTGGATATGCTTTGGGATTGTTTCTGATTGTGCCATTAGGTGACAAACTGAAGCGCAAAAAACTAGTTCTCATCGACTTCATTTTTATCATTATTTCCCTTTTGGCTGCAGCTGTTTCTAGCACTCCACTACAACTCAAAATTGCAAGTTTGTTTATAGGTCTTACATCCGTAGTGCCACAAATTATGGTTCCAATGGCCGCACAATTAGCATCCAATGAAAAAAGAGGAGCAGCCATCGGTACGATAATGACAGGTTTGTTTATTGGCATTTTGGGTTCACGAACATTAAGCGGTTTAATTGGCTCATACCTTAACTGGCAAGCAGTTTACCTGATAGCAGCAGGGATAATGGTGATACTGTTCTTTTTTCTGATAAAATTTTTACCCGAATTAAATCCCGACTTTCAAGGCAATTACCTTTCGTTGCTCAAATCAATTGTTAAACAGTTTCAAAATCAACCCAAACTGCGTGTGGCAAGCATCAGAGGACTAATAAACTTTTCGGGGTTCAGCATTTTTTGGACAACGCTGGTTTTTCTTTTGCAGGAATCTCCTTTCTACATGGGTAGCGATGTTACCGGTGGTATAGGTTTAGTAGGTATTGCAGGTGCCATTACCGCCTCTGTGGTAGGAAGTCTAAACGATAAGGTTAGTAAAAACAAACTTATTTTTTCGGCTTCTGGAGTTACCATATTGTCATGGGTGATTCTTGGCTTTTCATCTGCAAGTCTTATGGGAATAATTATCGGAGCATTTCTATTAGATGTAGGAGTTCAATCCATACACATTACTAATCAAACAATTATTTTTGATGGAAATCCTGATTCACGAAACAGGATCAATACCGTCTATATGACCATGTATTTTATTGGTGGTGCATTGGGTACGCTAATTGGAGGTTCTGTCTGGCATTATTTCAAATGGCAGGGCATATCCATTGCAGGTTTTGTCATTGGATTATTGCTGATTATTGTTCACTTAATTGGAAATAAAAAATAGGACTTTGGTTATGAATAATATCGAAAAATATCTTTTACCCATATCTCAATTTATAGAAATTGATGGTATGAATGTTCACTATACCATTGAAGGTAGGGGTAACACCATCGTTTTGATGCATGGTAGTGGTTCTTCTTTACATACATTTATTGCCGTTTCAAATACTCTGAAAGAACATTATCAGGTTTTGAGCCTGGATTTACCGGGTTTTGGCCTTACCGGAATAAGGCCTGATAAAGACTACAGAATTGAAACCTATGTTTCTTTTTTACATAAATTTCTGGGCTACCTTTCCATAAAGAATTTTGTACTTGTTGGGAATTCACTAGGAGGAAATATTGCATGGAATTATGCACATACCCATTTTGATCAACTCAACGGTTTGGTATTGATGAACGCAACTGGCTATCCGGAAAAATCACTCCCTCTCCCGATGAAAATGGCCAAAACTGCTATCGGAAGATTTCTGATAAGACGGTTGATGTCTAGGAAAATGACGGAGAAAAACCTGAGAAAATTGGTGGGAACCAACATGACCATATTGGATGAGGAATTTGTGGAAAGAGTGTATACCCTAGGCAAAGCAAACTTAGACGGCTTTTTTGACAATGCCAGAACAAAACAAAAAGACAATTCGCCAGGAATAAAAGAAATCAAAGTGCCAACGCTCGTATTGCGAGGAGAAAATGTCGATGGTCAGCACTTTGCAAAAGATTTACCCAATAGTAAAGAGATTATATATCCTGGTACAGGTCACCTGTTGCCTGATGAAATTCCTCTCGAAATTGCTGCTTCTATCAACTCATTTGTACAATCGTTATTATGAAAAATTCTATTTTGCCCTATTTTGTGTCCAAAGGCGAAACTACCTTACTAAATGAGAACGTTCGACAACATCTTAGGGGAAATTTTGTTAGGCTAAGTCAGGGCATTACGCACTATGAACTGACCGGCCCTTCAAATGGGGAAATCGTTCTATTGTTTCCAGGTATGACCATTCCTTTATTTTACTGGGACGATTTCATTGCCTACCTTCATCAGCAGGGATTGCAAACATTGGCATACAGTGCTTACGGTAGAGGTTATTCCGACCGGGTAAGAGCCATTTATGATATTGACTTATTTGTTAATCAGAGCATTGAATTATTGAATACCCTGGGAATGAACAAAGTTGATCATGTTATTGGAACTTCGCTTGGAGCACTTATGGCGATGGAATTTCTTAACAGACAAGTATTCCCTGTTAAAACACTTACGCTCATTGGTCCTGCAGGACTTAATACCTCCGAACCATTGGCTGCCCATATTGCAAAAAGTAAAACTATGGGCAAGTTGTTTGGAACTTATCTCGGCCACCAAAGCATATTGAAACATTTGAAGCTTAATGTTTATTCAGAAAAGTATAAGAAAAAACTGCTAAATATGGTGGCTGATGCCTTTACCTTTCAAGGTTCTGTATATGCCGTATTAGCCACTTTGCGTTCGCTTCCTTTAATAAACCAACAAACAGCTTACAATAATATCAGTCATTTAAAAATTCCGACTTTATTGCTATGGGGCAAAGAAGATAAAATAATATCAGTGGAACATTATCCCGAAGCGTTAGAACTCTTAGTGCCGAACGAAGATCATATTATTGGACAATGTGGACATATGGCCGCCTTTGAGTGTCCTGAAAAGGTAGCACAAAAATTCATTCCTTTTATTATTCGAAATTAAATTCACCAAGATCTATGTTAAATAAAACAGACGTTTTAATAGTGGGAGCAGGTCCCACAGGAACAACATTAGCTATTGACCTTGCAAGAAGAGGGCTTTCGGTTCGTATCATTGAAAAAAACAAAACGAGCTTTCCCGGCTCAAGAGCGAAAGGCATTCAGCCCCGAACATTAGAAGTATTTTACGATTTAGGAGTAATTGATGAGTTGCTAAAAAATGGTGGATTATATCCTAAGATGGGCATACATCTATGGCGATTTACCCTTCCTAAAACGATGTTTAAAAATGTAAACCCAACATCAGCCATTCCTTTCCCTAACACCATACTCATTCCTCAATTTAGAGTTGATAGTATTTTACACAAAAAATTAGCAGAATATGATGTCAAAGTAGAGTTTGACACAACACTGACTGATTTTTCACAGACAGCAGATAGAGTAGTAGCGAAGGTTATAAAGGAAACAAAAGAGGAAGAAATCACTGCACGTTTTTTAGTTGGTGCAGACGGGGGATCAAGTTTGGTAAGAAAAAAACTAGACATAGGTTTTATAGGTAAAACAGATGAAGCAGACCGAATGTTAATAGTAGATGCAAACGTGAGAGGTCTTTCACGCGACTATTGGCACATTTGGCCTACCACCAGCGGTTTTGTGGGTGCTTGCCCGCTTCCTCACAGTAATTTGTTTCAATGGATGATTAAGCTAAAGCCAGATGAAGAAGTTCCTTCCAATCTTAATAGCATCACCAAACGCCTTCAAAAGGCAATAAAAAATCCATCTGTTAAACTCATCGATATACAATGGACTTCCGTATTCAGACCAAATGTAAGATTAGCTTCTCATTATCGAAAAGATCGGGTATTTATTGCTGGAGATGCCGCACACGTTCACACGCCTGCCGGAGCACAAGGTTTAAACACAGGAATACAGGACGCATATAATCTTGGATGGAAAATAGCTCAAACCTTAGCAGGTGCAAAAGATGATAGTTTACTGGATAGCTATGAAGCTGAACGCCTTCCAATAGCCGCAGGAGTGCTTGGCTTATCAAGTAAAAAATATGAGGCCATCGGAAAATATAGCAGTGCCAGCTTGAAAAGAGGTAAGGATGAACAGCAATTGGGTATTACTTATCAAGGAAGCCCAATTATTTCTACTTCGTGTTCTGTAACTAAGACACTCCAGGCAGGTGACAGGGTACCAAATGCAAATTTTACAACAAGCGAAGGTAAAAACATTACGCTTTTTGAATTGTTGCGTGGAACGCAGTTTACTATTATTGCTTATGGTTCGGCTGCAAGAAATGAACTTGAACGCTTAAAGTGGACAAAAAAAGGAGCAACTTTAAATCGAATTTTCGTAAACAAAGATGATGAAAGAAATCAATTGGGACTGAAAGACACAAACTTGAATTTTCAAAAAACTTTTGGACTTTCTGACAATGCACTGATACTAATAAGACCCGACAAATACATAGCTCATATTTCAACAAGTAATTCACTTTCTACTATTAATCAATCTGTTGCAAAAATTACAGGAATGAAGTTAGACTAAAGACTTTATTCAAACAAGAAAGGGCAACCACCAATCGAAGTACTTTGTTAAAATCCATACAGTATAATTGTATTATTGGGTAGTAAACCATAAGCTGTGTAACTATCCAAATTACTTATCATTGTAGACAGATATGCCAGAAAACTGAGCGAAAGAAAATATCTGTTTATAATGATAAGTCAGCTATGCATCACTAACAATAAAGTGTGACTTTCTTAATGATGCGTTTTCGAACTTAATTAGCGGGTGAGTAAGATGCTCACTTACGTTATGACAAACAAAGCACTTCTGAAAACACCAATTCCTGGAATGGTTATTCAAGTAAAAAATTACTTATGAAGAATTTCAATTCAAACCTATAATTGCCCCTAAACGAGAAGAGAATACTGAAGGTATCAAAAAAGTTCTATGTATACCAAATGGAAGGGGTGCACGACAAACTTCCCTGCTTGAATCGATGTCTGTTATTTTTCCGGAGGATTACCTATCTTGTAATAGTACAAACCAAAAAATTCTTTAAGATGAAAAACGACGCCATCACTGAAAAAATCGCTAGGGAACTCAAAGCTTGGCTTGCAGCCGCGAAACCTCACAGAAAGGTCAGACCGACTTTTATAATTATGAAAAGTCGTTTGTAGAACTTTGGCTCAAACTGGGTAGAGAGGTGTTGCAGGACGGTTTCGGAGATGGCGACTACAAGAAGAACACGAAAAAAAAGTAAAGACCAGTATGGGTATGATGGTAATGGACAAAAAAGACCCCCTGGCCGTATGTCCGAACGGATTAAGGATAAGTGGTTACCTACAGGAACTCATGGTTTTCTTGGGGAATGACCATGTATTTGCAGAAGCCAGTGAAACTCTGGACAAGCTTTTAGGGGTCAAGGTAAGTGCCAAGCAAGTGGAAAGGGTAAGCGAGAAAATTGGCCAGATATTGGAAGACGAACAAGCGGTACAGGCAGGGAATGAAGAAAAAGTGTATACATTCGAAATGCCCTATAAACCCAACTACACCTATGTGCAGATGGATGGCTCTATACTGTTCACCAGAGAGGTGAATATGCTACATTAGTTGGTACAAAAATTTACAGGCCATAATTCTTAACTTTATCTATTATGGGCAAAAAGAAACAGTACGAAAAAGAACCGTCGCGGTGCGATTCAAGGAAATGATAGTCGGCTTGCTGGAGGCAGGCCATACAGCGCGAAAAGTATCAGAAGATTATGGTCTCTATGAGGGTATGATCCGTAGATGGAAAAGAGAGAGTAGGGAAAAAAAAGGTATCTTTTCAGATAAAAGTAAACCTTCATTGACCCCTGAAGAAAAAGAGATTCGAGAGTTAAGGCAGCAATTGAGAGAAGTAGAAATGGAACGTGATAGTTGCACTCGCATCTTAAAAAAGGCGGTGGCCGCCACGCGGTGAGCATCTTCTCCAACAATTCCATTGGGGGGAAGGCGGGAAAAGTACGAGTTCATAGCAGGGAACTGTGATTTTTTTTCCGTTGGGAGCAGGGTGGCCTGGCCAATGTGCAAGTGTTTGAAGGTAAGCAAGAATTCCTATTATTCCTGGAGGCGTAAAGAGTTCGCCAAGGGAAATATAGAGAACAAAAAAGACATGGTCAAAAAGTATATAAAAGGGATCTATGATGATAGCAAGGGTACTTATGGAAACCCTCGTATAACTGCTGAACTTATCAAAAAAGGCATAAAGATATCAAGGTCCTATGTGGCCAGGTTGATGAGGGAAATGGGCCTTAAGAGCGTTCTAGCAAAGAAATTCGTAGTTACCACTGATTCGAAACATGGATATCAAGTAGCCGACAATATCCTTGAAAGGGACTTTGAGGTAGAGGATATAGGAATGGTCTGGGTGTCCGATATTACATACATTAGGGTCGGGAACAACTGGAATTACCTGACCACAATTATTGATTTGGCAGACAGAAAAATTGTCGGTTGGTCGCTATCAAGTGATATGACAGCCAAGAATACAGTATTACGGGCTTGGTCAATGGCAAGACAAAGGAGAGATATCAAGGATGGCTTTATTTTCCATTCTGACAGAGGCCGCCTGGAAGGTATCCAATATGCATGTGATCAGACAAAGAGAATTTTTTCTTTTCATCGGAAAATAATCCAGAGCATGACAGGGCTGCCTGGCAGCCGGAAGGGAGATTGTTGGGACAACGCCGTGGCCGAGAGCTTTTTTAAAACCATCAAATATGAAAGCCTGAATAGGCAGAAATTTGATACCCCTGAACAGCTTTACTGGCACGTCTACGAATATATCGAGGAATGGCCGCCACGGCAGTGGTACAATATCAAAAGGATACACTCAAGTTTGGGATATATGACCCCATTGGAAAAGGAAATTCAACTGAAATTCAATTTAAAAAAAGCGGCCTAAGTAAATGTGTACCAAATTTAGTTGCAACTCCATTACTCCCTATATCATAATATGGGTTTAAATCCCATAAACTCGGTCTTAAGATTCTTTTGGAATATCCTCCTTGAAGTGAGAAGGTCTCTGTAAACTTATACGAAGTATGAACACTTGGAAATAAGTTCGTATAATTTCTACTGTGCTGCTCGTTGGTGGTTTGTAGTTTTGTTTTAAGGTCAGTATTTTCTAATCTCAAACCTACTTTTAATCCCCATTTTTCGGATTGGTATGCATTGGTTGCATAAAAAGCCAGTACATTTAAATTATAATCAAAAATATTGGTTAGGTCTGGACTAACTACCCAATCTTCATCTAGAAATTCACTTATGGCATAATCGTTACTTACTCCGTTTACACTATATTGTGACCCCACTTCTAGCGTATATTTTTCTAAAAAAGGATATGTGTAATCGAGTTTAAAAATATATTCAGCTAATTTATAATCGTTTTTGGTTTTTTGCTGAGGTAATGAACTGTTATTTGTGGTATGGGTATATTCGTTTTTTTCATCCTTAGCAAAGAAATCACCAGTGGCACTAAATAATAGTATTTGGTCTTTGTTCCTTTCAAAATCTTTTTTGTATTGAAGTTCATACCTGAATTTTGGATTATCGGCAGTTACTTGTTCGTTTCTGGTGTAGGAGTGTTCCAAAACTTGGTCGGTATCTAAAAAACTGAATAACACATCGGAGGTTTTAGTTTCACCCTCGAAAGCAAATTGACCGGAAAGTGTAATGATATTTCTTTTATTTAAATGGTAATCTGTTCCAAGTATAGCATTTACAAAGTGCTCATTAAAATCGCCACCTCCTTTGCTTGGAATACTTTCATTTGAGCTTATATCCTGATTTTGGGTTTCTTCTTTCCATGGAAATGTTCTATAACCCCCACCCAACTGACTAAATAGATTAAACTTTTCGGTTCGCTTATTTAAGCTTAGCCCAAAACTATGATTGTTTGGGCTACCTGTGTTGAGGGTCATTGAACCATTAAGACCCTTTTTATCTTCCTTTTTTAAAATAATATTTAAAATACCCGAAGTACCTTCGGCATTATATTTTGCTGATGGATTGGTGATTACCTCAATTTTTTCAATCATATCGGCAGTAATGGTTCCGAGTGCATTGCCTTGCTCATTGGCTATGGCAGAGGGTTTTCCATCTATAAGAATCTGTACCCCTTGGCTTCCACGTAGACTGATTTGACCTTCAATATTTACTCTTACCGAAGGTACATTGTTAAGTACTTCTAGTGCACTTGCCCCTGTGCTACTTAGGTCAGAACCTACGTTAAAAACCCGTTTATCTAGTTGAAATTCCGTTTTAGATTTTTCACCAATTACTTCAACTTCTTCTAAAGTTTCTGTATCTTCTAGAAATATAATAGTACCTAAATCAACTTGATTATTTACAATTTTAAAATTATGAATCCTCTTGCTAACAAAACCAATAAAGCTTATCGAAATATAAATATTTGGATCGTCTGAAAAAACAGTAAAAGCTCCTTCAGTATTAGTAGTAGTTCCTGAGATTAATTCTTCTGTTTCGGTATTTCTGATAGTAACAGTGGTAAATTCTACAGGTTGTTTATTGTTGCTTTCCACGACTTTGCCTGTTATTTGAATTTGCTGCGTTTGGGCATTTAGTTTACCATAACTCCAGATAAAACAGATCAAAAACATTAAATGTAAATACAAAATCTTCATAGTTATTTACTTTTTTCTATTTTATTACCTTTTCTTTCAGCATAGATTTTCTTTCATTTAGAGTTCCCCCTGTTTTCCTTGCATCATTTTTTTTAAGTTTATACACTGCATATAATGACCCAGCTCCCAGAAAAAACCATAATGCATCTATGGCAAAGATGTCGTATTGATGTAATGGAAGAGTTTTCCAAACCCAATTTCCAGAAGCAAAGCCATTTACAATTGGGATGATAAGTCCAAGAATACCTCCTGAAAGCAGTGTATATTTATTTGTAAAGTAATTATCCTTCTTCCAATAGAAATAAATTGATAAAAACAACCACCCGCCAAAGTATACAGAATTGAATATGGTTTCAGTTAGTAAATTGAACTCTTCGGGTAAAAGTCTTGATACAATAAATGTGAAAGCAGTTATAGGATACATACTTAGGCATATTGCTAAATAAATATTTCCTACTCTTTGATTATATCGTTTTTCTTTATCTGGAATATTCTTTTTATTTCGTGCTTCTAACCAAATTAGTATGCCTGTAATGATTACAAAACAGGTGATGAGTGCCATTATAAAATAGATCGCTTTTAATACATAGTTTCCCAAAGTACCCAAATCGCCATAATCTGCAAAATGTAGCCTGTATACTGTGGGCCATACCGACTCAATATATTCTGGTTCTAACGGATTATGGGCATGATTAACTTTTCCAGACAACACATCAAAAACAATTTCACCGCCATTTAAAAAAGTGGTTTTTGTACTTACATACCCATATGCTCTGAATTGTATTTCCGGACTTTCACATTTTAAAATGCTGACATATTTAGGAGTAAAATCTGCCCAATGATAAGTTACACTATCTGCAAAAGGATTTAAACTATGGGCTGATAAATCTATCCTTTCTCCGAAATGCTCATCGTGATCTCCATATAAAGCATCATAATACTTTTGTAATTCACCACCATAAAAAATAGATCCTGAAGTACTCACCAAAATACCTAAACCAAACATAACACCTGTAAGTGCATACATAAATTGAAATGGAATACCTATAGTGCCTAAGGCAGTATGTGCATCTGTCCACACTGTTTTTAGTTTGGCTAAAGGTCTAAATATGAAAAAATTAGAAATGATTTTTTTCCAATGTATAACAATCCCTGAAACTATAGCAAATAAGAAAAATAAGGAAACTATACCGGAAATATAATATCCTGTTCTGTCCAGCTGATAGAAAAAATGTAGCCAGTAAAGTAATGTGGCTAAACTAAAACGTTCTGTCTGTTTCGAAATCTCATAAGTATTTAAATCAAATTTTAATCGAAAGCTCTCTTTGGCTCTTTTAGTTGTAATAGTATCCTGAGAAGCAGATAAAAAGAAAGACTGCTGTTTTTCATCTTCTAATGTGATGTAAATTGATCGACCATACAAATCATAGCCATCATCTTTTAATTGACCTAATAGTCTGTCATAATCTATATCTTTCGCTGTAACTGTAAAGTCTGGATTATGCTCTTTAGTGGCCTCTTCAATTTCCCAATGGTGAATAGCATGCTCAAATAAGGTAAAAGCACCTGCAAAAAAAATGATATACAATCCTACACTTATAACAATTCCGCTAATGGTATGTAAATGAAAAATTACGTTGTAGTTCCTTAAGTTCATAGTTTTAAACAGATGGGTTATATACGGTTCCTAAATAGATCAGTAATGAAAATATTATGGTGATGCCTCCATACCATATCCAAATTTTCCATCCATTATGCGCTAAAAATGCAACAAACATGAGTACTGTCCATAAAATAAACAATGTAAAACTATAGGTCATAAACAGGGATTGTTTATGACCTAGCCATGCTGCAATTGAAAGATGAAAAGAAGCAGCAACAAGAAATCCTCCAAGAATTGCTGCTGATATTTTTGAGAAACGTTGAGTTTTCGATTTGGTAAGATATTTAGGGTTTGCGGGCATCTTATTATTAGCTTAAAGAGTTATTTTTCTTTTGAAGTTTTTTAAATATTGGTATAAGTAATATCATAAGACTAGCCACAGACATTATAGCGACTAATATAAAAAAAACACCTGCACCAAAACCAAATACATTTGTATAATATGAGATAGAAAAAATAAAGGAGGTTAAGCTAATTAGCTTTGCAACTAACTGATGTTGTTGAAGCCATTTTTCAACAATAGATTGCCCCAAAGCTATTTTTTTCGATGTATTATAAATAGCAAAAAAACCAACACATAACATTAAAAGCGAAATGATAATCATAATTTATATTTAAAAAAAAATCATCGGAAAATCGATTTGATAAAATTTCCGATGATTTAAATACTTTATTCTTTCATATTATCTAGGCGGAGTATATAGTCATAACCTCCTACTATTTCTATACCTGGAGTAACTTCACCAGTAGAAGTATTAACTTCCCATACGTAATCTGCATCACTTTCTGCATTTACTTGAATAAATACCTGTGATCCATCTACAATCACGTTTTGAATCATTGTACCTTTATCAGCAGGTAAATCCAGCTTTTTAATAAGTGAGGTTGAATACAAATCAATTAAAGCAAATTTAATATAATGTAAGCCATCAGGATTTGCTTCTTGAATTGCTGAGTCTTCGTATTTAACAATTGCTTTACCATCTTGAATGTACCATAAACCAATCACTTCATCTCCAATAGTTTCGGATACATTAAAAATATAAGAATCATCTAGGGTTTCTTCACCACCATTAATTCTATAGATTAAAGATGGGGTTCCTTCTGCTAACCAACCAGGATAAAGAAGCATATATACATCTCCATATTCATCTACACCAGAAGCTCTCATCCACATACTAGATCCTCCTCTACCAGAAGTTTGCTCGTCGTTGATAATTGTGCTTATACTCATTTCCGGATAGTCAACCACCGCAAAACTAATTCCCGGATATGCAGGATCTGGCCATGTTGCAGAATAGGTATAA
Source organism: Chondrinema litorale (assembly GCF_026250525.1). Lineage (GTDB taxonomy): Bacteria > Bacteroidota > Bacteroidia > Cytophagales > Flammeovirgaceae > Chondrinema > Chondrinema litorale. The sequence continues at coordinate 52,236 of NZ_CP111052.1, read as the reverse complement.
GATATATAGATTTTGCCATTAGCGTATTCTACATTGCCTTCATATACTGCAGTATATCCTTCCGGAATCGCTGGAATATCTAATTCACCATTACTAATTTCTAAGGTTGACGCATTCACTAAAGTATATAATAGTCTATCAGAATCTCCATTTGTACCAATTAAGAGTAGCGTATTATCGTCAATCCAGGTATAACTACTAATGGAGTTTTGGTAAGTATAAGGTACTTCTTCAACTACTTGAAGTAAATCGTCTTTAAATTCAAACTTTGTGAGTTTGCCAAAGTCTGAGCTAGTGCTCGGATAATAATAATAACCATCTTTCGGAATAATACCATAATCAGCTACACTAGTAACTTCAGCTCCGTTTCCTTCAAGATTTATTTCTCCTTCAGTTAATGAATTTGTTCCAACTACATATTGTGTGGTATTCGGCCAACTACCAAGTTGCATCCAAAGTGTATAATCTGCTTTACCATCTTCCAAAACCTCTTCATCATCATCGCAAGATGTTATGATGAACATTGATAAAAGTAAATTAATTATATAAAGTTTATATTTAATTGAGCAGTTCATGTTACTAATATTAAGTTTGATTGTTCAGATTAATTTATTTTAGAAAATAATGGAGTTTTACAGAATATGACCTCCCTGGCTTTTGAAGTTTAAAATTATCGTAAGCTAATGCATTTGTGAAATTGCTTGATTCTACAGAAATGTTATACTTACCTCCTTGCATTGAATAAGTGATTGAAGCATTTTGAATAAATTGGTTAGGTATAATATTTTTTCCTTTTTTAGCTCCGTAATTTTCCCAGGTTAAATAATACCAATGCACATATTGCATATTCCAATTAAATTGTACCCGATCATCATCTTTGAATAAATTGTTTTTACCTATACCAAAACTGGAATTTCCAAATAGCCATGGCTGATTGGGTATTTTATTTTTATATGTCGCTTCTATAGTTCCTGAGTCTGAACCATATGCGTATTTAGTATTATTAATGAGGTTTTGATAGGTGACATTAATTGTTAAATTGAATAATTCATTGTAATTGTATTTCAATTCTCCTTCAAGTCCTTTAACCAATACATTTGCAGTATTTTCATATCGACTTATCTGGTCGTTTGACTGATAAACTACTGCAGAAATAAAATCTTTGGCATCTCTTAAATAAGCTCCTGCCTCAATAAATAATTTATGTTGACTAATTCTATTTGTATAGAATAATCCAGCATTATAATTATGGCTACTTTCTGGTTTTAGCTCTGTGTTGGCAATTTGATTGTAACCATTCCCAAAAATTTCTCCTACATTTTGTAACCTAAAAGCCTTTTCATAAGAAGCTTTTATTCCAATAGATGTTGTTAGGCGAAGTCTTGTAGCAATTCCATAACCAAAATAATCTATACTTTCAGATACAGTTTCTGATTCACCTGTTTCAGAGTCAGTAATTACGTCTGGTTGTTTTAACAACATATTGTAATGCTTCCCAAAGTAAGTATTTGTTAACCGATCATCTAAAAAATGTTGTTGATAAGAAAACCCAAGAATATGTTTTCCTAGTTTACCAGGATTATCATCACTATCTGTAATCAATTCATCATAACTCTGATTCTCTACTTCATTTAAGGTGTAATTGACTCCAAATGAATGTTGATCATTTAATTTATAGCTAAGATTAGAACTAATAAAATTTGTGGGACGGTTAATATGAGTTATCGTTGCATAAGAGCCAATTTCAACATCGTTTACTTTTACTCGGTTACCATCCCAGTAATATTTATATTCTGTAGTATCAGTTATGTAATACTTATCGAAAGAATGTGAGGCAAATAAACTTAAGTTTAATCCATCCCAAAATAAATTATCTTTTCTGTATCTAAGCGTTGTTGAATAGGCAGTGCCATCTTTTCTGGCAGCACCATATACAATATCTTGATTTGTACCTGTCTGTATTTCTTTTTCAGTAACTGAATAACTTCCTGTTATAAAAAATACATCTGCCCAAGATTTATCTGTAACCCCCAATTCTACTTGCCCCATGGCAGAAAAATATTGGTCATGGAATCTTATAAAATCACCAGTTATAAACCGAGCATTATCCTCATCAATTTGCTCAATTACCTCTACATCTCGCATTATATAATTATTATCAGAATAATTTATAAATGCAGATGCTTTAGCTGTCATACCAGTTTTTTTATCCCTTATTTGTCCGGTTACAGAGCCTCTATGAGTATTAAAAGAACCATAACTATAAGCAACATCGAGATAATTAGTAATGCGTTGATTGGTAACAATATTTACAGCGCCTCCTAAAGCATCAGATCCTAATTCTACAGGAACAACTCCTTTATAGACAACTACACGTTCTGCTAAATTCACTGGTATGTTATTCAGTGACATGGAACTACCCATAATTTCCAGAGGAACTCCATCTATAAAAAACCTAACAGCTTTACCAGAGAGTCCATTTATAGAAAATTCAAAATCTGATCCTACTCCCCCCTGCTCTCTAACTTTTACACCAGTTGTTCTATTAAGTACTTGATTAAGATCGGCTGTATTATTTGCCATTTTTTTAACCTCAATTGCATTAACTTGTAATGCCATTTCTTTAATTTCTTGAGATTGGTTTTTACCTTCAACTACAATCTCACTCAATTCGGTATCTTCTTCAGATAAGTTAATATTTAAGTTAACAATGTTATTATTTTTTAGCGTAACTTCTTTCGAAGAAGGTTTAAAACCTAAAGCTTTAATTGTAACTTTAAAGGTACCTGAAGGCAAGTTTTTAATTTCAAAATAACCATCTTTATCTGCCACATCTCCTTTATTTAACTCCTCAACTATTACTTGTGCAAAAGGAAGAGGGGTACTTTCGCCTGTAGTTACATAACCTTGTATAATAAAAGTATTTGTACTTTGGCCTACAGCAATGAATGAAGTAAAAAAAAGAATGAGGCTAACAGTAAAAATTTTCATATGCTAGATGAGTGTGTGTTCAACTTCAAATTGTCCTGTCATTTGGCGAGTGGTAATAACAGTTTGTGTTGCATCTTTTTCTCGAAATAACACTGGTATTCCATTCTCTTCACTTAAGTAATAAATTTCACCTGGTAGCAATTGGAACTTTACTGAGCTCTCGTTTTCACAAATAATAGATTTTGAATATTTAGAAGTGTTGGCGATCATAATAACTCCTGTAAAGTTAATTTTACAAGACTTACTCTCTATCTTAATATCATTTGCATTTCTAGAAGAAATGTACAGATAACCAGTTTCAACATTAGAAATTAGAATGTTTGTTTTTTCAAAATTGTTATCAATAATGTAAATACTACCTATCATTAAACCGATAAACAAACATGCTGCTACTGCATAGTGTGGTAAAGACTTTATGATATTTATATCTGATCTATTTTGAAAAGTTTGTATCTCATTCCACATCTTTTTAGTTGATTTTTTTATTTCAGCCTCAGACAAAACATGATACTCTTCTCTGGAATCAGAAAGCCAGATTTCTACCAATTCTGTTTCCTGTTCATTACATGCTCCTTCAGCATATTTTTTTAATAGCTCTGGTGTAACTTCCATTTTTTTATCGAATTACTTACACTTCCATAGCCGTATAACTCACCTTTTACCGTAAGTAGATAATAGAAAAAAATTATAATTATTTATAAGTTGCTGATTATCAATCATTTTAGTTTAATATAATTGACTAGATTTCTTTTAAGAAAAGATAATGCTTTTGTAATATGGTATTCTACTGCTCTTTCTGAGATTAATAATTCTTGAGCGATTTCTTTATTCGAATAACCTTTTTCTCGACTAAGCTTAAAAACATTGCGACATTGCTTTGGTAATTGATTAATTAAACCAAATGTATGATCTTTTAAATCATCAAAAATAACTTGATTTTCTGTAGAGTTACTTATAAATGTGTAATTAAGAGTAACAGTTTTTAAATGAGATTTTTGCCTCTCTTTAGCTCTAAAATGATCTATCACTTCTAGTTTTACAGCTCGAAATAAATAGTTTTTAATGTTTCCTTGTAGATTGATTGTTTCTCTTCTTTCCCAAAGAGATTTAAAGATATTTTGAACAATTTCTTCTGCAACCACTAAATCGTTAACCTTATTGTGTGCAATTGACAGCATTGACGCTGCATATCTTTTGTATAGATTTTCAAATCCCTTCCGAGTTTTGAAGTCATCTATTTGGTTGTTAGTTTTTTTGAAATTTGAAAACAAAGCTAGTTAATTTTATTTAGACTAATTCTAAATAATGCAAGTATATAAAAGACTTATACTTACTCCAACTTTTAAGTCTTTAAAATTTATATTACCAAGTTATAATGAAAGTAAATTATCTTGAATTAGATATTCAGGATGACTATCAATTGCATTTAATGATATATTCTTATAGTATACTTACTTTATTGATGTGCCTTAATGTAAAGTATTCTCTTATGTAGCTGTAAGTTATTATTCTAAATTCTTGAGGACAATTATCTAATGGGAAAAAAATTGAGTAATATCTAAAAAAGGCAGTTACCCATTAATCAAAACAAAAATGGAATCAGAAATAACACTTCAAATCACACTAATCAAACCAACACCAGGTGTAATTTATGGTCTGCAAAAAGGATCTGGTAGCAATTACGAAACAGTTCAGAAACAAATTTCTTCTTCCGACGATCTAACTTTTAAGTTTACAGTTAAATTGAAAGGTGACAAATCAAAAGATAACCTTCCCAAATTTTCTGGCAGTTTTGTTCAAGGCCCAACAGCTAATCGGTTTGTATATATTGATATTGGTACGTATGCTGGTCAATCAGATACAATTTGGTCGAGAAGACTTAAAATACCTTTGACAGGTATTACATGGAAAGATGTAGATACATTAACCAGTGGTTCGATGTTGCAAACTAGTGATCCTGGTACTGGTAAAGATGGTGGTCCAAACTGCGCAACCGTAAAACCTTTTGAGGGTTGGCATCTAAATAAATAAGTTTATATTAAAACTAGCCAGTAGCAGACTTACTTAATATCGAATAAAATTCTAGCAAGTATTTAGTTGTATATACAATTATTGCAATTTAAATTTGCTTTTAATAAAACAATTGCCATGTATGTGGCATCTGACATTATTACATTTAAATCCTTTCTCTTACTTGATCAAAGGATTTTTTAGATAAAAAGTTTAATTACAATCAACCAGTAGAATCCTTTATTTTATTTGAAATAAAGGATTTTCTTTTTTAGAAAGTTATCATCATTTTAATAACTCAAATCTTTTTTATAGGTCAGGTTATATGTATAACTTGATTTTGTAATTTCATTAATTTTACTCAAAACAGTATGTAATTCTATTTCTCGATCATACTTTTTTACCCACTCTAAAAGGTTATTATAGCCTTTAAAATTTGTAGCTGAATCATAAAACCAAACCAATGTCATCTTACCATAAGCACCTAAAAACCCTCGATTACCTTCTAATGGATAAGGATATTTCGTTTCTTTTAGAATTTTCACCAATCTTCTGATTTGGAAGTCAAACTCATCCATTTTATCAGCTGAAATTTGATACTCTATCATTTTTGAAAAAGGAAACTCAGTAACAGAAATTTCTTTAACTGTACTCCATGGTAACAACATTTGCTTGATGTAGTTTACGTCTATACTAATTTCAAGTTGAACCTGTCTAAAGTTAGTTAGGGTAAATTTTTTTGGAAAAACCGACAAAAAAGCCGAGCAAATTGAGATTAAACCAGTTCTTGGCTTTTTTCTCATATCGAATTAATAATGCTTTGTAAGCATCTAGCCAAGCAAAAGCATGTTCAATAACAGTGCGTTGTTTATAAAGCAATGGGTCAAAATATTCATCTCGGTCTGTTAAATTACCTTTTCTTTTATTCAAACAGATATTAGGTGTTATTCCATATTCAAAGCAGAGCGTCCTGAATTCATTACAATCAAAGCCAGCATCAGCATTCATAAAAAGACCATCTGTGCTAATGCCCACATTTTCAAGAGTTTCTATCATTTCTTTAAAATGTTTTTCAATCTCATACAAATCATGCTGATTCCCTTTTTCTGGTTGACTGGCTGCCAGTAAAACTCCTTTTGCATCACAAATACTAAGTGAGTTAGTGGTCTTTGCTGATTTTCACCTCTGATAAGCTACAGCTTCTCCTCCTTGTTTAGAGGGTGTGTGTGTCCCATCCATCTGAACACTAGACAGGTCAAGTTGATCTTTATTTTCAGCAACTAAAGTTTCCCATCCTAATTGCCAACAGTTATCATTGCACCAACGGTTATAATGGTGGAAGACACTTTGCCAGCTATAAGGTTCATCCATATATTGGCCTATAGGTATTTCTCGCCACTGGCATCCCGTCTTCAAACGATAAACAATCAACTCCACAATGCTAACTAGCTTATCTTCAGTTAGTTTAGGCCCTTTCTTGCCTTGTGATAAATGTGGTAATAGCTTGTTTTTTATTATATCTTTGGATAAAATGCTCATTTTTGATGTTAAACTTAAGATTGTCAGATTTTCCTAAGTTACTCAGTTTGAGCATTTTTTACTTTAGACAGGTTCGTTGTTTTAACTTTTCAATCGCTTTATCAAATTCTACTTTCGATTCTGAATTCTGAAATGCTAACCTATAATCCTTTATTTGTAGAATGTCTCCTGTTCCACTGCTGAAATTAACTATTAAGTATTTACCAGAGTCGGATGTGTAAGTTAACCAATCATACTTTTCGTTCAGTTTATTACTTTTTGCTAATACAGAAATAGATTTCATGGTATCCTCAAACTTTAAAACATCTGCCGAGTCAACCGTAAGGAAAGTCAATTGAGTGTATATTTCAATATCACTTTCATTAATTGATGTTTGACTAAATGTAATTGCTGGAATAAACAATATGATTAATAGTAATTTCATTTTATTATTCTTTAATTCGTTTTTGAATTTTGCCCCACTTAATTACAGAATGAATCGCTATGTAACCTACTACAATACCCTTAAAAATTTCTACAATAAATCATACATATAATCACAATTTATATAAAGTGTAACATATACTTCCACAGGCTACAATATTATACTTTTAAGCTTTTTTCTAGTGCTACTATTTTTTAAAATCCACCAAAGATTTTCGACTATGAGTTAAAACATACCGCATTCTTTCTATTTGGTTTTTTGTGAAAGTATTCATGCAAATATCACTTGTCCAATTCATGTAGTTTTCTATCAATACATCTTCTTGGTTACAACCTTTAAAAGAAGTGCAACCAGACACAAAAGTATCTACAGCAGGTGTATCGTCGCAATAGTCGTTGTTATCACAATCTTTACTACCCCATGGATGTAGTAAACCTAGGTAGTGGCCCATTTCGTGAGTTAATGTTCTGCCAAGATTATAATCACTTTCAATATCAGATTCGCCGAAATGTGCGTGGTTGATAATAATGCCTTCTGCATAAAATGGCTCTCCTCCAGTAAATAGCTCATTTCCGGGTAAGTCGGTATCAGGGCCGGTAGCTTCTCCTAAATAAACATCAATACCAGACTCTGGTAATGGTGCTGTCCAAATGTTTACATATTTTTTATAGTCCCAATAATTAAAATTTGCAAAGTAATCGAAGCCCCAAGCCTCAAGAGGATTATTTACTTCTTTGGAATTTATTCTTACGATTCCATTTGTTGGATTTCCCTCTGGGTCTGTTTGTGCCAATTTAAACTGTATTCTTGCATCATCACTTATTGGATTTGAGTTAAACCCTTTGGTACCAGTTTTTCTTCTAAAATCGTTATTTAAACTTTCAATTTGCTTTGCAATTCTTTCAACAGATAAGTTTGGGCCTGTTCCTATAGCTTCTCCATTATGGATTATGTGTACAACAACATTAATTTCAAAAACCTTTTGTTCAGGCGTTGGGTTAAGCTCTATCTTCTCTTTTGGTTTTGTTTCACAGGAGAAAAGACTTATAAAAAGGAGAATAGTTAAAGCATTTTGAGCAGTTTTTTGTAGAATCATAACTTTAAAAAATCATTTCTACAATTGTATTTGAACTGAGTTTAAGATAGAAAAATAGCGGGTATACAAAATGTGAACAGGAATAATTTTGATTTATGTAATGCGTACCCTTATATTACCATAAGTCAAAAAAGCGCATAATGTGCCTTTATGTAAAGTGCACCCTTATATTTTCACATAAAAACAAGATTTTCTATAGTAAATCTTCTAATGTTTCTTCTATCAATAGAGACGTACCTTTAGAAATTCCCTTCATATACAGCTTATATTTCAAACTCTTATCTAGTATGATGTTTACAGGAAATTCAGAAATACCTAGTTTATCATCCAGTGTTCGAGAGAAAATGGCAACTGGATAATTTATAGCATGTGATTTGAGAAATTTCCTTACTGTTTTTTCATCGCTATTTGAAAAAGATAGAAAGACAATATCATCCTTATTTTTATACTTTTCATAAAGGCGATTTAGTTCAGGTCTTTCTGCTTCGCAAGGAGTACAACCTACAAACCAATAGTTTATAAATACTATTTTCCCATTTAGACTATCTTTATTGTATAATTGATTATTTATATCATAAAAACTAATACCCGGAAAAGTTTGTCCGATAGAATCAGCTACAATATTTTCTACTCTGGCTTTCGATATAAACTCATTTTTTTGTTGTTCAGAATTCGCAATCCATTTCCATTCAACTTTATATTTACTACTTGAATCTGAATAGGAAGTATACCTACCAGACATCTCTATGGAAACAAATTCCATAAATGATATTTTGTTTCCCTTTTCATCATAATAGATTTGCTTTTTATCTTGAGCAAAAAGAATGGAAATGTTTAGGAATAAAAGTGCTATAAATAATAGGGTAATCTTATACATCCTTTAGTAAGTTTTTACATTACTCAATGTAACAAATAATAACTAAAATTTGTGAAAATTAATAGTATATGTTACCTCTTTGGGATTAAAAATTAAGCTATATTCCTTCATAAGTAAGTGTATTAATTATTACTGATGCAAACTCCTAAAACTAATCTAGTAGATAGTATCAAAATCTGCTTAAATGGCCTGAAAACGGACTTTTAATTACTGAAATATTGGTAAAAAATAGCAAGCTTAACTTAATGCTTTCGTTACCATACGAAATCAATTTTTAATAGCTGTCAAATTTTTTAACCTACATAGTAATGCAAAAAAAACTAATTATCCATTTACTATACTTCTTAATTTTAGGATTAATCATCGCTTGTGATGAGGACGATCCAATTAACCTAGCTCCAGAAGTAACTGACCAAAATTTTACAATTAATGAAAATAGTGCCAATGGTACACCCGTTGGAACCATTCAAGCAACAGATCAAGAAGAAGAAACATTAAATTTTTCAATTACTAATGGCAATACAGATGATGCATTCTTGCTCAATGCTACTTCAGGCGAACTTACTGTAAATAATACAGAGGCTTTAGACTTTGAAAGTAATGCATCTTTTACACTCACAATTAATGTTAGTGATAAAGAAAATACTACTACAGTAACTGTAACTATTACTATCACTGATGTAAATGAGAATACTGCTCCAACTATAGAAAATCAACAGTTTTCAATTGATGAAAACAGTGAAGAAAGTACAATTATTGGAACCGTTGCCGCAACTGATGCAGAAGATGATGCATTGACTTTTAAGATTACCGATGGAAATGCAGAAAATGTATTTTCTATAGATTCATTATCTGGTGAGCTTTCGGTAAGTTCGAGTGCTGCCTTAGATTATGAGGTAAATCCTAGTTTTGCACTAACAGTTGAAGTTAGTGATGGGGAACTTACTACTTCTGCAGAAATAACTATTCTTTTAAATGATGTTTCTCCTGAGCTTTTCACGACTGAAACTGAAATTACTGATGCCTTAAATCAAAGTTATGCTGATCTAAGCAGCTATATAGAATACACTTATTTATTTGATGCTGTTTACACAAATGTAATTACTGCTCCTTCTGAGGATTGGGATGATATAAGTACTCATAGTCAAAATTCACTCAATACCAAAGTGAACCAATTTTGGTTTGGAGCAAAAGATATCATTTTTGTATTGAATAATATTATTTTGAGTGCCGAAGAAGTTTTACCTTCTGGAGAACAACAAAACGAAGTGATTGCTCAAGCTCAAGTAATGAGGGCATATTTACATTTTACCATGTTAGAATGGTTTGGAAACATTCCATTGGAATTAGATATTACACCTGAAAATGCAACTCAAACATCACCAAGTCAATTAGTAATGCATATCGAAGCTGAAGTTAATGCAGCAATAGAAATTCTTCCAACTTCTTGGGAAGGTAACAATAATTATATTACAAAGGATTTAGCAAAAGCACTTTTAGCAAGAGTAAAATTATTTAATAATGATTGGTCAGGAGTACTTGAGCAGGCTACTGCAATGGTAAATAATGGCACTTACTCATTAAGTGATGACACAGAAAGTTTCACTAAAGGTGATACTGAAATAATTTGGGGATTTGATGAAACTGGAGAGGTGACTTTTTCTAATGCTTACACCAAAGGTAATTATATCCCACTTTTCAGGTTAACAGAAAGTTATTTAATGCAAGCAGAAGCTCATATTATGATGGGAAATAGTGCAGATTGTATTACTGCACTCAACACATTGCGCGATAGATCTGAACAAACACTTTTACCTAATGGTGCTAGCCAGAGTGAATTGATTGGAGCAAGTTTTGACCAATGGCAAACTGAAATGGATTTTGGTGGAGTATCTTTTAGCACCCTAAAAAGATACCAAAAAGCAGAAGATGAGCTATCAATCCAAACTTATCAACTGCTTCTCCCAATACCACAAACAGTAATTGATAATAATCCTAATCTATTTCAAAACATGGGATATTAATCAATCATAAAGAATTGATAAAAGGAGCTTTGCCCTAATTGGGCACTCCTTTTCCAAAATTTCCTACATTTAATAGTACAATTGTAAGTTTCTTTTAAATCAGTCAAATAATATCATTAAAAAAGGTATATGAATTTTGGTTTATTGTTAATAACTCACCTTGCTGAAATTTAAATTGCTTGTAAAGCTGTTTTCTTTTCCCATATAAAAGATCTTTATCAAGACTTAGATATATTTATACTTTTCTAGTAATGGTATCCGAAAGAGGTAGCTATGTGGTAAACTGAAATTTTAGTAACTTTAAAATAGTCTAGCCTAACATGGCTTATAAGTAATTTGATAATCTATGAGAATATCATTCACTATATCTCTTTTGTTACTATTTATCCAAATTGGAATAGCCCAGCGCATCTCTTCAAAACCATTTTTCGGTTTAAATGATAAAAATGATTCAGTACAAATGTTATTACCTGATATTGTTTCATCCATTGCCTGGGAAACTAATGGTAATTTTTCTCCTGATGGTACTATTTTCATGTATTCAACAGGGTTTATGTGGTCGGGTAATTCCATAATCTTCATGACATTAAAAAATGGAAAATGGTCAGACCCAGAAATTGCGCCATTTTCAGGAGAATATGCAGATATAGATCCGATATTTTCTCCTGATGGTGCAAGGGTTTATTTTACTTCCAGACGACCAGTTAATAAAAATGATCCTGATAAAGGAGACACAAATCTTTGGTATGTGGATGTTCTGGAAGATAATTTTGGAGAACCCAAGCAAGTAAGTCCAGCAATCAACAATGATAAAAATCAAGCCTATAATTCAGTTACCAAAAACGGAACAATCTATTTTCATTCAAGAGATTCTATTTCTACTGATATATATCGAGCCGTTTTGAAAGATAATAATTACATGGTAGTAAAGCTGGATTCAACAATTAATACAATTAACAATGAAGCTGAACCTTATATATCACCCAATGAAGATTATATGATTTTTGCTTCAAACAGGCCAGATGGTTTTGGAGGAATAGATTTGTATATTTCCTTCAATAATAACGGAGAATGGACTACACCAACTAATCTTGGTAATAAAATAAATTCCATGAATGATGATTTTGCGCCCTGTCTGTCCTCAGGATTATTGAAATTTACTAGTGGGAGAATGATTCTTCCATGGAGTTCTTTTAATAAAAAGAATTTTAAATCTTTAAAGGCCAAAATGAATAGTGCTGACAATCAAACTTCTAATATTTGGTATACCAATTTTGACCTGAGTAAATACGAAAATCAATAATTATTCTAACATCGCCATAGGATATTAAAGTGGATGACCTTATAGTTTAACTAATTTTTTCAACAGAAACTTCGATATTTTCTCCTGTTGATCATACAGCAGCAAATATCCTTACATAATCTCTATACATGTTAAGTTATTATTTTCATATTTTTTTTATTTAAAAACTATCTATCAGGTCATTTATAAATACGCTTGTACTATACTTCTGCTAAATGGTTTTTCTACAAACTTTGTAACAAACGGAAAGGATAATACTCTATTTTTATCTGCTGAATTCAGTGTGCTACTTATTACAATTAATGGCAATTGAGGATAAACAGGGTAATAATACCTTTCATATTCTTCCAAAAAATCGAACCCGTCCATCAATGGCATCATCAAATCTAATAAGATAAACTTAAGTGGCCGTATGTTCACGTCTTCTTTACATTTTTCTAAATATGAAATTGCTTCTATTCCGTTATTTATAGGACTTACGCATTTAAGTTAAAAATGATAATAGGATTAGCAAGAATCTGTTTAAGATAGTTGCTGAACGGAAGTACTTTGATTTGATAGAGTGTTGTTTTCAACTGTTTTGCAAGGAGTTTCAGCCCTATCCAAGCCTGGTAGCAGCAAGCTAGATGGTTCCTCTGGGAGATTGCCTTTCGGCATTGGCACTTCTCAGAGCCTGTAAGCTGTTTGTATTCCCTGTGGAACTGCTCAATCTGCCATCTGATCTGGGATTCGTTTTCGGCCTCAAATACATTCATCCTGTCCGATAGATCATTTGTGATCACCCATTCAATGTCCCCGTTTAGGGAGACTATCTTGAATAATTTGACGGGGTAAGGGTATTTTTTGAGTTTGACCTGTACGCCTTCCAGCAGTTGCCTACCGGAAAGCTCGACTGTGCCCACAGCCTGCATCCCTGTGTCTCTGGATAGGCTGACTTGGCGGTTGCTCTTCAGGGTAGTGAAGAATGTCCAGCCGCTTCTGTGCACAAGCTTAAGGTTGTCCATGGAAGCATACCAGCTGTCAAAAAGTATCTTTTTGGCTTTCAGGTCTTTACGCATGGTCATTCGGGTGAACATCTCCTGGAAATGGTCATTCTTGGTCTTCTTATCCGTTTCTGGGTGGTAGATTCGGTAATCGATAGGATAGTAATCCCCATCAATGCCATTGCTGTGTACCATGTTTACCAGATTGATCCCATTGACTAGGCCATGCTCATTGCCTGAGTACTGCCTTTTGGCCAATTCTATATACCGGGAATACCTCTTTGCCTGAACACTGTCATCGACAAGGATAAATGAGTCTGCGCTATCTTGGAGATGGCCCTTGACAATATCCCACAGGTCGGAAGAGGTAAATTTAGAATGGGCTAGAAAACGTGTGACTTGGTCATGACTGACATCCATAGAATGGGCTGCCATGTGGGTACAGGTATAATTCCCGTGAGTATGGAGAAGATATGATATGTACAGAGATTTATCCATATAAATTAGTATTAAAAAAAACAATCTCTCAAATCTTGAGCATTTTTGCTAGAGAAATTTAATATTGCGTAAGTCCTAATTTACTTTAATAGGAACAACTTTCGGATTGATATTTTGAATCATTCGTTCAACAATTATAATATCAATTTTATCATCTTCAATTACAAGATAGCTCATAATTTAAGGGGTAATTTGACACAAATAAATATACCTTAAATTAGTTAATGAACGGCAGTACATCAAGTCCCAAATAGTGTAAAATTACCTGAAAAAGCACAAATTTTGTGTATTTCTGAAATGCCATTGAATATAAATAAAACGATTATAATATTTCTATTTTAAAACTTCATCCCATATATACATATTTACCAATTATACCTACTGTTTGCATTAATATTTCAAACAAGCTTTACTTAATTTTTTTACCATCAAGTAGGTTGCAAAAATGAAGGGAATGAGAGCTAATTTTTCTGGCAACAATTATTTTTTTTGTATCTAAAAAAAATAAGCTGTTGGCAATGGCCAGCAGCTTATCGACTAAAGTTCAAATAGTTATTTGAAAACCACAATTATAAAAATAAGTTGATATGCCATATATTGGCTATTTATCATCTGTTTATTAATTTTAATCTGTGTGTTATAAACACTCATATACACATTAAATGAATGCTTTAAGAGTACTCTTTTGGAGTGCTCTTATTTATTGCATTTATCCCAATCTTGCTAATTTTTTTAAAAAATAACAAAACGCACAAATGGAGTTATTATAAGTAGAAATGTTGTATGCCACATATAAGGCAAATTACCTGCTTAATTACTTTATCTTAAGATAAGGTTCTTCTATATAGAAGAACCTTATACTTTCGTTCATCTCCTTCAAGTAAGTAAGAAGTTGTAATGATATTAAAAATCTTATTAATTCACATGCTATATCATTTTAGCACGATATTTTTGAGCTAGTAGTAAAAGTTAAATTAAATAAACATCTTTTAAAACACTTCTACCTTTTTAAAGTAGAAGTGTTTTTCTTGTCTACTCTCCTTTTAGCCATATTCTCTTCCAAGATGGATCTAATAAAAATTTCGAATCACACTTCTATTAAAAAAAGAGAAATTAATCTCTAGAAAGATCTCAAAAACTTTAGTTCGAAAATGCTAAATCCTTTTTTGGGATGGCAACAAATAAAATTTCATTGATATGCATGATCTGGAATAAGTAATAACCCCTATTTGTATAGGAGAATACTAGAGACTATAGTAGTATAGTCAGTTAAACAATGATTTTTTTTCTCATCTAATAACTGAGTTTTTGCCTTCTCTTTATCAGTATAAAAAATGGTACTTACATTTTGCATCTCTACTTTCTGCGCCATCTTTTTTGAAACTGCTCTATGAAAAATATCTTCGCTCACAACAATTGCGATTTTTTTAGCATGGTAATCAGATTTATTATCAAGTATACCCAACATCCACTGTTGAATACTTACTGGTGCTTTGAATGCAAATAGCCTTTCATCTATGAGAATCTTTTCGCTTTTATATTGATTTTGAAGTTGGAAAAAGCTTAAGATTTCAGATTGAAATTGTGCTCCCAGCATATACTTTGTTGCAGATTGCCAAACAATTTCCATCAGTTTGTTTGATGAATCAAATTTAGAAATCATGTATGAGCTTTCGTAGATTATTTTCATGCCTTATACTTCTAAACAAATATCTAATAAACCTAAAATAGATCAATTGATTTAAGAATGCAAGCATTAAGTTTTGTCAAGGACACTTTCTTATGTAATAATTTCATCAGTTTTTATAACAAGTTTTATACTATTTAATCCAAAAAAAGTGGAGGCGCATTCTTATTTAAAGAAGTAAAGACTTTGTTTGCTCAAGGAATGGGTAAAAAAGACAGATGTATGTTAGAACTAAATTTGATTTACCGAAAATTAGAGTAGTGGATACGCCCTGATTTGTCCCACCAAAAATGACGATAAACCACATTCACCAGAATAATCACTTTAATGGATAAACCCTAAATTTAGTTTCATAAATGAGGTTTTATGACAATATTTTTTATTTCTTCTTAAATCAACTAAATATATACTAATTAAATTTAATAATGCTTATTGTCCTAGCTATATAAAGTACATCCTTATATTGCCTCAAGTCTCTAACACTTTATCTTAGTTATAACTCCCCCAATTTTACTGTAATTATTTGTTTGATAACAGAGTAATTATTTGTAAAACCCACAAATTTATCACATCTAACTTTCACTAATAACACATCCAGTCCACCCAAATAGCTTCCACAAAGAACCTTATCTTAGAATTATACCAAACAAACCCATAAATAGTTACATCTGTCTCCTTCTTTATTCTATAAAACCTTGAGCATTTCTCAATCCCTAATCGTACCTAAAATGGGCATTTTACCACAAAAATGCACTTTTACAACAATCATTCAACTATCTCTGAATATGAATAAAAAACGATTATTAATTATCATCATTAAAAATGAAAGCACATTTACTCCTATTGTCAAAAATTTTATTAATCATTCATTTAGCTAATGCGCAACCTATTCCACCAGATGCTTATAATCCATCTGATAATTTTGATAAAGTGGATACTTCCATGATATATTTAGAATGGTTTGTTCCTAAAAACACTGATGAAACTTTTAATTATGATATCTATCTCGGTAAAGACCCTAGTCCACCCATTTACAGATCTGCTATAGAAATAATAGACGGCCCTCTGAATGATGATGCTACCGAGTTCAGCTTTTCAAGTAATATTCAAGATGGAGATGATAAACTGTACCTTGCTAACTATATAAACATAAAAGACACATTCGAAACTAACACCACTTATTACTGGAAAATAGTCGCTAAAAGTGCATCTGGACTCAATTTAGAAAGTAATATTTTTACTTTTAAAACGAGAAAACCAAACAAGTTACCAAATGCTCCAAAATTAATTTCTCCAACAGACGGAAGCACCACCGAAAATGGAAACATTACTTTGCATTGGAATAAAAGCACTGATCCTGATGGAGATGAGGTTTCTTACCATGTCTATCTAAAAAGAGAAAACAATATTACTTCAATTATTGCTAGCAATATTACAGATACCACTTACACCATTCCTTATCAATTGGTAGATCAATTAAACTATCAGTTTTTAGTGGCAGCAGTTGACGGTTATAGTAATGAGGCTGTCATTTCTGAAAGCAATAGTTTTACCATTGGAAACTATTATAATGATCCTCCTCAAATAGGAGATTTAATTTATCCTATGCCTGACCCATTAATGATGAATTTAGACACCCAAAATCTTGGTTTTACGATCAATTTCACTTGGGAAGGAGCCTACGACAAAGATGGAGATGTACTCAAATATGATATTTATGCTGCACAAGAGCCTGATCCGCAAACGCTGGTTGCCACTAATCTGGAAACCACCAGTTACAAACATACATTTAGCACCTATGGAATGCTTTACTGGAAAGTAGTGGTAAAAGATGAAACAGGGCTTTCAGATACTTCCTCCATCTCTTATTTTTCTTGTTGGAATAATCCACCAACTACATTATCTATTGACATGGTAGATGTGGAAGGAGGTACTTTTATGATGGGACAATCTGATGCTACAGAAGAATATATTTTAACTACAGATATAGGTACTGAAATTTGGTGGGATATCACAAATGAAAACCCTGCTCATGCTGTAACCCTAAGCAATTACAAAATAGGCAAATACGAAGTTACCAACCAGCAATATGTGGAATTTTTAAATTCCATCATACCATTTACCCACTTTGCAAATTCATTAAGATCACATAGGCAAAAATCATTTCCTTATCAGGCAGTTGTGCTCAATAATAGTAGCACACTTTGTTTGGTTTTTGATGCTACTCGCGATTTATCAGAAAGAGATAATATTGGCTATGAACCTGGGTATGATTCACCGATTATTTGGAACGGAACTAATTTTGAAGTTGATCCTAATTATGCTAATCATCCTGTTCGCCATATGTATCATGATGGTGCTTTAAAATTTGCAGATTGGGCTGGTTATAGATTACCAACTGAAGCAGAATGGGAGTTTGCTGCTTTAGGGGGCAATAAAAGTGAAGGTTACAAATTTGCTGGTAGTAATGATTATACTGAAGTGGCAGTACATGGCATGAATACATCTGTCATTGGATCTTTAAAACCAAATGAATTAGGCATCTTTGATATGTCAGGCAATGTGGGTGAAATCTGTCAGGATTATTATAATGAAAACTATTATAGCATAAGTGATTCATTTAATCCTGTTTGCCAAACTAAATCAAATTTAGGACCATCTGTTAGAGGAGCCAATGGTGTTTTTGAGACAATACTTAGAATAAAACGAAGAGAATATCTAGCTGGTGCCCAATACATTACTTATGCTGGTATTAGACTGGCTCAATCTGATAAAATTTTATTGGAAGGTTCCATTACTGATAAAAAGGGAAATCCTCTTACAGATACACCTATTGTTGGTTTTCCGACAGAAGTAAAAACAGATGAAAATGGGCACTATTCAGTGGAGGTTTTTGGAGGTTGGACAGGTAAAGTAAGTGCTGTAGATAGCAATTATAGCTTTTCTCCAGACTATATTGAGTTCGATAAATTGTATAAAGATTCAACCGAAAACAACTTTATAGCTTCTTCAGTAGATACAGAAAATTACAGCATTACATTTAACATCTCAGATGGTACTAATCCTATCGAAAATGCCAAAGTTGTAATGGATGAAGAAAGTTATCTCAGTGTTGCTAATGGTGAAGTTATCATTGATGAACTGGAAAATGGAAATTATAGCTATTCCATTTCTGCAAAAGGTTTTAAGGATTATACTAGTGAGTTTACTATTAATGATGCTAATCTAGAAGAAAATATAACCCTCACACCTATTGAAGAATCTCTTTATTCTATTACCTTCAACATCTCTGATGGTACTAGCCCAATTGAAAATGCCAAAGTTGTAATGGATAATGAAAGTCATCTCAGTGATGCTAATGGTAAAGTGGTAATTGATGAATTGGAAAATGGCACTTACAACTATTCCATTTCTGCCGATGGCTTTAAAGATTACAATGGCGAGTTTGTTGTTAAGGATGCTGATCTAGAAGAAAACATCACCCTCACTCCTATTGAAAAACCGCTTTATTACATCATCTTCCAAATTTCTGATGGTACTAATCCAATAGAAAATGCCAAAGTTGAAATAGATAATGAAAGTTATCTCAGTGATGCTAACGGGGAAGTAATCATTGATGAATTGGAAAATGGCACTTACAACTATTCCATTTCTGCAAATGGTTTTAATGATTATACTGGTGAATTTACAATTGAAGATGCTGATCTAGAAGAAAACATCACTTTAGAAGCTGTTATTCCTGAAACGATTATGTATTCGATTAGTGGTCAAATTCTGGATGAAAAAGGAAACCCACTGGCAAATGTAAAACTCAATGGCTTTACAAATCCTCTGAAAACAGGTGAAGATGGCAGCTTTTCCACCACCGAAAATGAAAACTGGATTGGCACCATCACACCAGAATTTGATGGTTACATATTTTCTCCTGAAAGTAAGGAAATAACCCATTTACAATCTGATGTTTCTATCGATTTTACCGCACATATTTTAGCCACTCCAATGGATAAAAAACAAGAACTTGAACTTATCCAAGTTTATCCAAACCCATCTACTGGACAATTTACCCTTGAGCTAAACACAAAAACTTTTGTGCAAATTACAAGCATCGATGGCAAAACTGTTTTTGAAAAAACACTCTCGAAACCAACTCAAATTTCTTTAAAAGATAAAGGGCTTTACATTATCAAAACAGAAAACAAAAAGCAGATTTCTGTGCTGAAGGTTTTGGTGGAGTGAAACTAAACGTTTAAGAGGCCATTTTACTAAATTAAAATGGCCTTATTTTTAAGTTTCAAAGTACAGTAAACATCAATTTTGAATACGGAAAACTTCTGTTTGATGTAGAGGGTTTGTACTTCTTTTTGATGCCAATTTAGTTAAATAACCTTTCTGCTGCATCCAACTATCTAAATGTATATGTTGGTGGGGTAATAACATTTTCTTCGCTTTTTCATATTCTTTCTTTAATAAAAAAGCATCAAAGCTTACTTTTTCTAATACAGTCTTATAGTAGTTTAACCAAGTTATCTCTTCCATTTTACCTAAATTTTAAATAATAATGAAAAATCAATTTTTGTCAATCTAGACTCTAAAATCTTAACTTATTGAACATATAAATCTTAATGATTACAACTAAGCTATGGAGGATAATAAGTAGTTTCAATCTTATACATCATTTTCAAATTTAATAACTCAAAGTTTAGTTAGTAATAATTGATTATTACTGACATATTTAAATTTTTAAAACCATATTTTCAAATTATAAACCATCTAATTCTAAAACTGAAAACTTGTCAGGTTAAACTGCAATAAAGGCGGAGTTTTCTAACTAAAAAAGCCACCTTATTATCAGTGGCTTATCAGTTAATCTAATCTCAGGGTAAACTTAGGCTGGAATATTTTTAGCAAATTCTTCTCTTTTCCAGTTACGATGCATACCAATAGCTTTAATAAATTCTTCTGGAGATTTATCTATACAAATAGCTTCATCATCTTTCAATTCTTTCCCAAAAGTTGCTTCAAACAATGCTTTTGCCTCTCCATCAATTGCCATGGCCTTACAATGTTTCAATGTCTCATTTATAAACTTTTTAGCTTTTGCAACCTCATTTA
This sequence comes from Chondrinema litorale, assembly GCF_026250525.1. Classification (GTDB taxonomy): domain Bacteria; phylum Bacteroidota; class Bacteroidia; order Cytophagales; family Flammeovirgaceae; genus Chondrinema; species Chondrinema litorale. Next base: position 31,692 of record NZ_CP111052.1, on the reverse strand, counting down.
AAGCATCAATACTCTCTTTTCCACCTGGAATATATAAGGCATCAAATATTACACTTTCTGCTGTTAAAAGGGCAGCATACACTTTATGTTTTTCTCCTTTACTACATGTTACTTCTCCCCCATGTGTTGCTACTACTTTTACTACTGCATTTTCTTTTTCTAATGCTTTTTTCATCTTGATATATTGTGTGGCATCGAATCCGTCTCCTACCAGAAAAGCAATTTGTCTTGTTGCAATGCTCTTAGTTTTGATATGTGTTTGACTGAGTGCTTCAGATTTTTTAAGATAATCTTTTCGCTTAACTGGTTGATACTTCTCAACATTAGCATCAGCACCAATTGCTTGGTTTATAGGTTCTTCAATTGTAGATGGAATATCCATACCAAGGTTTTGGGCAACACTGTGGGCTAATTCTTCGTCAATTTTATTGATAAGCCAAAGCATACGCTGTTTAATATGATCGTATGTACATTTTCCCAACTCAAATGAATAAGCTTCTATTACATGATTTTTTTCCCATTCTTCTAGACTGCGATAAAATATACCCGGCTGCGAAAAATGATCGCTAAAACTATCACTTCTTGCCCTTATCTTTTTACCATCTTGTCTTTCTTCATAACTAGTAAAACCTCCTTCAGCCATTTTTGCTAAATATGGACATCCTCCTCCAATGGAGTTAGGAAAATAGGCTGTGTTTCCTTTATTAACAGTCATCCGCATATGAGCATCACGTTGGTTATTAGATACCTCATTGATCGGTCTATTAATTGGGATTTCATGAAAATTGGGACTCCCCAATCGAGATAGTTGTGTATCAGTATAAGAAAATAAACGCCCCTGAAGCAAAGGATCATTGGTAAAATCAATTCCTGGTACGATATGTCCAGGATGAAAGGCCACCTGTTCGGTTTCTGCAAAAAAGTTTTCAGGATTTCGATTTAGTGTCATTTTACCAATTCGTTGAACTGGAACCATATCTTCTGGAATCAATTTAGTAGGATCAAGAAGATCGAATTCAAATTTGTGCTCATCTTCTTCAGGTACTACCTGAATACCTAGTTCCCATTCGGGGTATTGACCAGCTTCAATTGCCTCCCATAAATCTCTTCTATGAAAATCGCTATCAGCACCATGAAGTTTAACAGCCTCATCCCAAGTTACTGATTTTACTCCCAAAAGAGGCTTCCAGTGGAATTTCACAAAGTGAGATTTACCTTCTTTATTTATTAATCGGAAGGTATGAATGCCAAAACCCTCCATCATTCTTAGACTTCTTGGTATTGCTCTGTCACTCATTACCCAAATGTGATTGTGAAGTGTTTCCGGAGTCAGAGATACAAAATCATAAAATGTATCATGAGCAGATTGAGCCTGTGGAATTTCTCTGTCTGGCTCTGGTTTAACAGAATGGATTAAATCAGGAAATTTCATAGCATCCTGAATAAAAAATATAGGCATATTATTTCCAACAAGATCAAATATACCTTCTTGTGTATAAAACTTTACAGCAAAACCTCGTACATCTCTGGCCATATCTGCAGAACCTTTAGATCCTGCTACTGTTGAAAAGCGTGCAAATACAGGTGTTTTGCGTGATACATCAGTAAAAATGTCTGCTTTGGTATATTTTTCCTGACTTTCGTATAATTCAAAGTATCCGTGGGCACCACTACCTCTTGCATGCACAATTCTTTCTGGTATACGCTCATGGTCAAAATGTGTGATTTTTTCTCGAAGTATAAAGTCCTCTAGCAAACTGGCTCCTCTTTCTCCAGCCTTAAGCGAATTGTTTGTATCATTAACTTTAACTCCTTGATTGGTAGTCATTTTTTTACCTTCTGGATCAGAAAGGTTTTTATTGAGATCTTCTTGTTTATCGTTTTTCATAATTGAGATTTAATAAATATTTAATCTCAGATAGAAAAATATACCAATTGTTAATTATAATACTGAATATATTATTTTGGAATTATCAATGACGTAGTTATATACTAAATTATTTATTGAAGCTTCTACAAAAACTATTGTTACGTACTTCAAAAAATGCCACTCCGTAAAAATAGAAGCATTATAACCTTATACAACTTATCAAGAATTACTAAAGCATGATCGACTTAGGCCTAATAAAATGACAATCAAATCTGTTTTAATTTTCTTTATTTATAAATTAAATGAAGAGAGAATTTTTCTCTGAGTATAAACTTCTACAATAAAAGGGGTGATAAATGCCCATATCATAACAGTTTAAACAGATACAATTGTTTGTTATTTGATTAAACTACCTATCCACACAAAAAGAGGCTTTTTTTTAGTAACTTGGGATTTAATAAAAACTACTAATTGCTACATATGGCAAAAAACAAAGAGTCATTTTTAATTGTTGGGATAGGGGCTTCAGCTGGGGGATTGGCAGCTTTAAAAACATTCGTGCAAAATCTTCCAAAGGAAACAGGGATGGCTTTTGTTATCATCCAACATCTTGATCCAACTCACAAAAGTATTCTCAGTGAGCTGTTATCAAAAGAATGTGAGATGCCCATTAAAATTGCAGAAAATAATTTAACAGTAAAACCAGATCATATATATGTAATTCCTCCAGATAAGTATTTAATTTTAGAAAACAGAAAAATAAAACTATCTAAACCTCAAGCTAGTCGAGGATCGCGTAAAGCGATTGATCATTTTTTTCGCTCCCTAGCTCGTGAGTGTGGAGATCGTTGTGCTGGTATTATATTATCTGGCTCTGGTAGTGATGGAACTGCTGGGTTACGAGTAATTAGAGCCGCTGGAGGTATTACATTGGTTCAACGTCCAGAAACAGCACAACATGACAGTATGCCTCAAAGTGCTATTGATGCAAACGTGGTAGATAAAGTCGTTGATATTGAAGAAATACCAAGCTTGTTGAAACAATATGTGGATCACCCATTAATCTTGAACGAAGAAGAAATATTTGATAACACAAAGAGTGGAAATCTACAAAAAGTAGCAAGTATTATCCAAACCCATGAAAATTTTAACCTCCATCAATATAAACCAACAACTGTACAAAGACGAATAGCTAGACGTATCAGCTTAACAAATTGTAAAAACTTTAAGGAGTATCTGCTCATGTTGCAAAATGAGGAAACTGAGCGTCAACTTTTAACCAAGGATTTACTAATCAATGTCACAGATTTTTTTCGTGATTCAGAAGCTTTTGAGATTTTAGAACAAAATATCATCCCAAACATATTCGATAATGTTAATGTAAAAGAAGATATTCGAGTGTGGGTAGCGGGTTGTGCCAGTGGAGAAGAAGCTTATTCTATTGCTATTTTATTTTTAGAGGCTATACCTGAAACAAGGAGTAAAAATCATATTAAAATATTTGCTACAGATATTGATGAACATGCCATTAAAATTGCCCGAAAAGGCATGTATCCAGAAAGTATAGCTAACAGATTACCTAAAAAATACATTGATAAATACTTCAATCTTTCTGAAAATTCTCATTATTACCAAATAAAAAATCATGTACGCAACTTAATTTCTTTTGCTGTGCAAAATGTGATTTCAGATCCCCCCTTTAATCATATGCACTTAATCTCTTGTCGTAATTTACTAATTTACCTTAACAAAGAGGTTCAAGAGAAAGTTTTAAGTTCATTCTATTTTTCTCTTGAAGGAGAAAATTGTTTGTTTTTAGGAAGCTCAGAGACATTGGGGGATAAAAAAGAGCATTTTAAAACAGTATCTAAAAAATGGCGGATTTACAAAAAAATACCTGGCAGAAGTCATAAAGAAATCTTACTGAATCATTCAGAAAAAAATCAAAACATTCTGTCATTTAAAAAATTACCTCCTCCTTATAAATATGAAAAAAGAAGAGAAGCCCATTCGCGTAGTGATAATATGCGACGTGCCTTACTAGATACGTTTTTACCCCCTACCGTTATTGTAGATGAACAGGGGCAAATTCTTTATAATCATGGAGACTGGAAAGCATATCTTAATATCCCAACTGGTGAACCACTCAATAACATTATCGAACTGGTAGTTCCTGCACTGCGCTCTAGGCTTCGCAGTGCATTGTTTAAAGTAAAGAAAACTAAAGATTTTATAAGTTTTCATGGGATTGTAACAGATAAAAACACCTCTCAAGAAGTTGTTGTTCGGGTTGAAATGGCTCCTATTTATAAACAAGAATTTGTAGATGGTTTGGCTATTGGTATTGTTTTTCACCAAGAACATGCATTCGACGAAAACCAAAAAAGCCTAATTACCCAAACAGATGAAAATACAGCCACCCAGAATTTAGAGCGAGAGTTGGCCGAAACCAAAGAAGAACTACAGAATACAATAGAAGAACTGGAAACCCATAGCGAAGAGTTAAAAACTTCTCATGAAGAAGCCTTATCTACTACTGAAGAATTACAATCGGCCAATGAAGAGCTCGAAGCAAGTTCAGAGGAGCTCCGTTCATTAAATGAAGAATTGTCAACAGTTAATGCAGAGCTTAAAGAAAAAATAGAAGCTTTACAAAAAGCTAATGATGATGTTGAAAACTTTTTTGATAGTACAAATCTGCCAACAATTTTCCTTGATCCGGATTTAAAAATTCAGCGTTATACTCCTGCCGCTGAACAACTTTTAAAAATGGGGCCACAAGATCTAAATCGCCCTATTTCTGCATTAGGACGAGATCTATTAGGTGATGTTTTATACGAAGATTGCCGTCGTGTTTTGAAAAACTTTCAACCTATTAGAACAGAAATTCAGTCGTATGATAAGCGCTGGTATATTAGACAAATAACACCTTATCGCACTGAAGATCGTAGAATTGAAGGTGTCGTTTTAGTTTTTCAAGATGTTACTGATTTAAAAGTCTTATCTCAACGTGCAGAAACACGAGAAAAACAACAATCTGTAGTCGCTGAACTTGGTCTAATGGCACTTAGTGGCGCAGAACCTCATGATGTGATGAATCTAGCAGTAAGGCAAGTAGCCTTTGTATTAGGAGTAGATTATTGTAAAGTCTTAAAATATCAGCCTGAACAGAAGAATTTTCTGTTGGTTTCTGGTATTGGCTGGCAAGAAGGGATGGTGGGTAAAGCAACCATTCCCGCCAATCAAAATTCTCAAGCAGGATTTACTTTGAGCTCTCAAAAACCAATCATAGTAAAAAAATTACTTGAAGAAAGACGTTTCTCAGGTCCATCATTCCTATTGGAGCATCAAGTTGTAAGTGGTATGAGCTGTCTGATTAATCATACAAATCCACCTTATGGTATATTAGGCGTACACACAAAAACATACCGTGAATTTACCGAATACGATACACATTTTATCGTGTCTATCGCCAACATGCTTTCTACTGCTCTCAAAACAAAAGAAGCACAAAAAAAGATATCCGATAGCGAAAATAAGCTTCGAATGGCAATGGAAACCAATAGTTTTGGTTCTTTTGAATATTCTTTGCTAGAAGAAAAAACGCAATGGGATCAACTTCTTTTGGATATTTGGGGGATAGAAAAACATGAAAAAGTAACACAGCAAATGTTCTGGGAAGGTTTGCATCCAGATGATTACCAAATGGTTAAAGAAAATCTGGAAAAGGCTACTGATAAAAATAGTAGTGGACATTATAATTCTGTATACAGAGTGATTCATCGACAAACTAAAGAGTTACGATGGGTTGAAGCTAGTGGCCAGACTATTTTTGAAAATGGTAAACCCATAAAAATGATTGGGATGATTATCGACATAACAGAGCGTAAACAACTTGAAGAATCATTGCAAAAAGCTGTTTCCGAATTGAAAGATTCTGATCAAAAGAAAAATGAGTTTTTGGCAATTTTAGGACATGAATTACGCAACCCTTTGTCAGCTCTCAATGGTAGTATAGAAATTCTTGAAATGAATATGCCAGAGAGTAATCAAATTTTTGAGATTATCAAAAATAGCATTCAAAAAATGTCTCAGCTATTAGATGACTTACTAGATCTAAATCGCGTATCTCAAAATAAAATTGAATTAAATTTAAAGCCCATCTCTTTAAGAAAAATACTGGAAAACATTGTAAATACCTTAAAAAAAGATTGTGAAGAGAAAAAGCAAACCATTGAGCTAAATACTACTAGTCATTTATATGTTGTTGGTGATGCTTTGCGGTTAGACCAAGTTTTTTCTAATCTAATTACCAATGCATGCAAATACTCTCCTGAAAAGGGAGAAATAAAAATCAATGTGGAAGAAATCGACAACGAAATCCATGTGCATGTTCAAGACACAGGTATGGGACTTGATAAAGAGATGCAAGAGAAGATTTTCGAACCTTTCTTCCAAATAACACAAAAAGGCAAAGCCGCCTCTGGACTTGGTATTGGGCTTGCCTTATCCAAAAAACTGGTTGAACTACATGGAGGTAGAATAAAAGCTACTAGTAAAGGCAAAAATATGGGTTCAACATTTACTGTGATTTTACGTGCTCATAAACAAAAGCACATAGAGAAAGCACCAGAAGAAAAAAAGGTGGATAAACTTGAAAAAGGATTAAAGGTGCTGCTTATTGAAGATAATGAAGACATACTTATAACGATGAGTATGTTACTAAAAAAATTAGGTTGCAAAGTACAGACAGCAAAAACAGGAAAAGATGGGTTAATAAGCGCCAAAGAATTTACTCCTGATGCAGTACTAATTGATATTGGCTTACCTGATATTAGTGGACATGAAACTGCGAAAATATTGCGCCAAGATGGATATAAAGGATTTCTAACAGCTGTATCTGGTTATTCTCATGAGGAAGCAATGCAAAAATCTAAAGAGTCCGGTTTTAACTATCACCTGCCTAAGCCTGCGAGTATTAGTGCTATTGCTAGACTTCTAGCTAAAGCAAAAAAAGAAATATAGAGTAATACGATATTTGGATACTAAAATAGCTTAATACATTATCTAGTAAACCTAGCTCACAAAAAGCTTGAGCTAGGATCACTAGATAAATGTTGCTTGAAATATATTACTTAGCATTAAATATATTGAGTATGAAAAATTATATTTAATACGTGTTTGTGTTAAACTCATCATCGTGTACAAACTTACTTGAAGTTTTCGAGCCACCAGTTTCAAACCATACATTGGCTGCTAAATCAAACAAATGGGCTTCTGACTCAAAAAAATGCATCATGTATCCCGCAGTATTTGGAAATATAACTAAATCTCCTATTTGAGGTAACTGCTTTAATGCAATTTTCCGCTTTAGTAAAATGTCTCTTTCTAGACAATATGCTCCTGTAAAAAACACATCACACTGTTCCTGTTTGCTTTCAGAATCTTTAAATAAAACAATTGGATCCATTAGATAATCAGCACTTGAACTATGCATCTGAGTAAAATTCATTTCAAGACCGACTAGCCAATTGTTTTGTGAATCTTTCTTTCGAAAGACCACTTTGGCCATTGTATAACCAACTTGGTCTAGCATCGATCTACCCGGCTCCATTCTTATCTGTATATTTAACTTTTTTGCTAACTCTGCAACAGTATTACTATTTTTATTCTTATAACTAAGAATTTCTCTTAAAAAAAGCCCCTTTGGCTTTTCATTAAAATAGGGGTAAGTTTTTAATTCTCCATGTAATTCATCATTTATTACTTGGTAACCTAAACCATCGTTTTGAAATGTAATAGGAGAAACTTTTTGTTTTACAGCCAATTGTAAAGTTTCTTTAAAAGATTCCCATTCATTTTTATCACTTAGGTAATTCATTAAAAATCCGCCACCGATATCTAAAAATTGAGTTTCAAACCCTTTGGTTTTGAGTTGCATTGCCAACTCAAAAGATTGAATGCAGGCCTCTCCTCTTTGTTCAGTAGAATAACCATTTAAATGAAAATGCAGTCCTTGGTAATTCAAGCTGTTAAAAGCTTTGTGTTTACCGACGTTTTTTATGATAAAATTGAATACGCCATCAATATCAAACCCGAATCTACTATATAATTTAGCTCCACGATAATTAAAACCACTGATACGTAAACCTATCTGAGCTTGTATATTTAATTTTTCAGCTACTTGTTGAGTTAATTTACATTCATCCTCATTATCTAAAATAATTAAAACTTCATTTTTTACCGCTAACTCTATCAGTTTTCTTTCTTTAACAGCAGCAGTTACCACCAATTTTTTACTGTCTAAACCAGCTTCTAATGCTTCTTTTAGCTCTCTGTAACTAGCAGTATCTATTCCCATTCCTAATTTCTTAGCCTCTAAAACCAAACTTCTACATTTATTGGCTTTTCTGGCAAAAAATACCAAATTGTCTAATCCGAATTCATCAAATACTTCTTGATATAACTTATAATTTTCTCTAAAAGGCAATGCATTATGCATATTTATTGGAGAACCATGTTCTTCAATTACATCTTCTAGAAATTCAGGATTATTTACTAGTTCTTTTATCCAATTAGATATTATAGGAGTTAAGGGTGGTAAGATTTGCTTTGGCATTTTATTAGTTTTTAAATAAGCTATAATTACTTTTAAATACTGTTTTCTTGTAGTCTTCATTCACTTTTCTAGCCCATGAACTCACAAAATCGTTCCTACTAGTAGAAAGGGTGTCGTTGTCATAAGTAACTCCTTCTGTTGGAGTGCCAGTAACCAATACATCCTCTAGTAAGAGATTCTCTGTATTTATCGGGTGACCATTTCTATTGATGTCTATACAACCTGGTTCATAAGGTTCCTTAAAAAATGCATGGTTCTCAAAGGGACGAACAATACCTCTATTTAATAAATTTTGATATAAGGGAGATGGATTATGTTTTACAGATATTTTAGGTATTCTGGCATCTATTAAATAATCCAAAGCTATTGATTTATTATTTTGACTTTTTAATAGAAATGTATCTTGGGCATCATCCCAGAGTACTTGTGGAGATTCACAAAAATCAAAATTGAGATAGCCTGCTTTTGCTATAGCTAATAGCTTTTTTACGTTTATAATAGGAGGCCCATAGGCAGTTCTATTAAATTGGCCTGCATATTTTTTATCAAATATCTGCTGAGATGCTGGCTCTAATCCACCAAAAGAATACATCTGATTAAACAAATTACTCAAATGTCGCCATATACTTGCAGCACGAACCATAGGACTCTCAATCTCTCCTTTTTCTGCTTCTGTTATCAAAAACTCAAGGTATTCTACTAATGAAGTATTTGATATTTGAGCTTTATCTTTAAAAGGAGAAAAAAGTATCGAAAGATCAAATGGTTGTTCATGTGGATACTGTTGATGAAAAAGTTTGATTTGCTTGTTAACCTCATTAAAGTGTGAATTATATTTTAATTCTAAATCATACTTATTAAAAAGCAATTCGTAGTAAGCAAAAATTATTTCTTGCTTTATAAGAGGAAGTAAGTCCTTCTCAAAATTGTACTTTCCATTAACTCTATTTTTAATTGAGTTTAGATGAAAATATCTAGGCTTATACTGCTGAATATTATTTGTAGCTTGCCTTGGTATCATTGGTAAACCAGACTTTGAAAAAGGCAAAATCATGTCAGGCTCACATCCAGAAGGTTGGTATTTAAGCTCTCCGTTTTTATCTTCAATAAAAGTTCCTCCTCTGCCCTCAGTTAGTGCTAAAACAGCATCTATAAATGTTAAACCCATACCTTTTACACCTATCTTAGTCTTGGGCTTTATTTTACTTAGTTTCTTATTAACCGGATAAATAAAATCGATGAATCGATCTTTTTCCTGTTTTTGGGGCAATGGATGACCCGTTGAAAGTAAGAGTTGATTAAATCCAGAAATTTTATTGAGCCCTTCATTTGAGCTTTTAAAAATTATTGAACTTTCATTTTTTTGATAATCAACATCTAGAACCTCCCCAACAATCGGATTAATATCAATCTCTGCTTGATAATGTGCTTTAAGTTTTTCGAAACAATCGCTAAGGTACAAGCCTACAACAGCTCTTGAAGAATAGCCATTGGCCGATGAATTACTAAACTGAGAATGTTTTTGAAGCCACTCTACAAATGATAATTGTTCTTTTACATTTGATTTGGGTTTAGACTCAGACCATGCATTTATGTTTCCATTGGCATAGTTCATTAGCAAATAATGCGGCTGATCAGGTCTATAAATATGGCCTGCTCCCAAAAAAGATGTTTTATCGAAAATATATATTTCAATTTTTTTACCGAATTTTTTTGGCTCTAGATTAGCGAGTAATCGCTCCAAACTATACAAACCTTTAGGTCCTCCTCCAATAATTCCTATTCGGTAAACATCCCTTTCTGCCCTGAAATATTGGCATTTATTTATTGACACTGAAACTTGACTCATGAAACCTTCAACAAATTATTAAAATTAAGCAACCAATACTTTTTCGAGTTCTATGTTCTCTTTTACCCATTCCTTATTATAAATGGTATCTAAATATCTCTCTCCTCTATCGCAAAAAATTAATGCACAGGTTGATCTCTTAGGTATATAAGGTAACTTTTTAATTAAAGCACTTACTACAGCTCCAGAAGAACCTCCACAAAGTATCGCTTCTTTTTCTAATAATCTTTTGCAACCTATTACACATTCTTCATCAGTAATATGAACTACATCAGAAATTTTATCTCTCTCCAAAAAGTTTGAAGGCCTTCCTGCTCCATGACCCGGAATTTTTCTTTTACCTGCTGGCTGTCCAAAAATGACACTTCCGGCTGCGTCAACTGCTATAATTTTGGTTGACAGGTTATTTTTTTCAATGTAATCAGCACAACCCATTAGCGTACCACATGTACTTGTTGCAGCAAAAAGATAATCAACATTACGAGAAAGACTTTCTGCTATTTCTCTCATTGTTTGGTGATGAGCAATAGGATTTTGTGGATTAGAATATTGGTTTGGCCAAAAGCTATTTTTTACTCGATCTAGCAACTCATTTACTTTGTTAAGTCTAGCTGTTAAAAAACCACCTATCGGCGCAGGTTCTTTTACCATTTCTATTTTAGCTCCATATGCTTTTAAAATCTTAACTGTATGTTGATTAACAAGTGGATCGACTACTACAATTAAATTTAAGCCATAATATAAGCAAGCTTGGGCTAAGCCAATAGCCATATTTCCAGAACTTGACTCAATTACAGTATCGCCGTATTGGAGTTTTCCAGTATTTATTGCATGTGAAATCAGTTGCTTGGCAGTACGATCTTTAATACTACCGCCCGGATTAAAAGCTTCTAATTTTCCATAAATATTCAACTCAGTATTAGAACACAATCTTTCTAATTTAACAAGGGGGGTCTTACCTATTGTATCGATAATATTAGGATGCTGGTCTCCAGAGTAGTGTTGCATGTTTATATTGGTTAATTTCTTAAGCTGTTGCCTATTATTATTCCAATTATTTCTACAAGTGATTGAAAAGCTAATTAATGCTCTTCTGGAGCTTCTGAAAGACAATTCAATATTATTTTTTAGTAGAATTAATAGATCGATTATTCATTATATGTAGAGAATATCACTCAATGTTGATGTATTACATCTACAGTAAATTATTTAAACAATAGTCCTTCAGCATTTTTCCATGCTAGTTTTTCTTGATACAAAAATTAAAAATAGGCGCCAATGCTTCATGGTTTACACGAGGTAACTCATCATTATTTAATGTACTCAATTCATCATACCTTAAAAGTAATTCTCCTACCCCTCTCCAAATCGGATATTTTTTATAGATCTGCTCTAAATATTCAACAGCAAATTTATCTGTTGGATTAAAGCCGCAAATTAATGGAGCCAACCTTTTTTACGCTATAGTTGTTTGCAATAAAACTAGGAAGAAAATGAAATCACTTTTACAGTATTTTTTTTATTTCTACTCAATAAATGAGTCAACATTGCTACAGTAACGAGTAATTATAGACCCATATAAAACTTGTATTCCTCCTAAAACAGTTCTCTAAAGCGTATTAACACGATACTTCAATTAGAGATGGAATGGCATTATTATAGGTTCCCAATTTAGCAGCTAATCTTTTTTACTAGACAAAATTTCATTAAATATAGATGTCTTATTTGATGTTAATACTGGGTATTGGATTAACCATTACCACAATAATTGATATATTAATTACTACACTTTCCCCAAATGGATCTGGTTTTATTACTTCTTATGTAACAAGATACACTTGGGAAGTGTATTTGAGAGTTTCAAATAACAAACCCAAAAAACATTTTTTAAAATCATCTGGTGTGGTTATTATCTGTTTAGTTTTAACGATTTGGGTTACTGCATTATGGATAGGTAATACTTTAATAATTTATACAGAACCTCAAGCTTTATTAGATAGTGATGGCTTGCCTGTACAATCATTTGGTAAAAAATTATATTACATGGGTTATGTATTATCAACCCTAGGTAATGGTGAGTATAAACCTTCTAATAATTTTTGGCAGTTATATACCTCTCTAATTTCTTTTAATGGATTGATTTTAATTACAGTAGCATTGTCTTACGTAGTACCAATTTTAGAAGCAGTAGTAAAAAAAAGAAAGTTAAGTTTAGAAATCGCGAGTATTGGAATTAACCTTACCCAAATAATTGAGTCTAATTGGGAAAAAGATAAATTCTCTTCTTTTTTGTCGCAATGCCAAAATTTAAAATCTGAAATACTACAATTAAGCCAGTTACATTTGGCCTACCCAATTTTACACTACTTCCACTCCACCGAAGTTAAAACATCATTGCCAATGTGTATTTCAAGTCTTTATGAAGTTATTAACTTTATAAACTGTGCCATTAAAGACGAATCTCTAAAAAAAGAGATTAGAATATGTAATCTAAGTTTTGCACTTACCACCTATTTTCAAACATTAAATACGGCACACATCGCTCCTTCTGAAAAACCACCACCGCTACCAAATTTTAAATATCTCAGGCAAAAAGGAATACCAATTTTAGAAAGCGACATCGAAATACAGCAGAATTATGATCAAATTAAAGAGCGAAGAAAGCTTATAAATGGCTGTTTATCTACCGATGGTTGGAAATGGGAAGAAATGGAAAACTACCAAGAAGAAATTAATTTTATTTAATTAGTTACTCCATATTTGGTCATAATTATGACTTTAAATAAAACTCTTCAACCTCTTATCTGTTAACACTCAAAACAGGAACTATCATTTTTTAACCTATTTTGCAGCATGAACTCAACTGAAACTACCTTAGAAACAACAATTCCTATAGATAAATTACAACTTTTACACAAATATTGGCAGTCTTCAAATTATATGGGGGCAGCACAAATATACCTCAATGAAAATGTAATGTTAAAAAAGCCCCTTGAGGTAGCTCATATAAAACCCAGATTGCTTGCACATTGGGGCACTGTTCCGGGTTTAAACTTCATATATACCCACTTGAACCGACTCATTATTGATACTAATGCTGATGTACTTTTAGTAGTAGGTCCCGGACATGGAGCAGCAGCAATAAATGCTCAACTTTTTCTCGAAAATACTTTTGGTGAATTCTATCCAGAATATCAGCAAAATGAAAAAGGGATGAATAAACTAGCGCATGATTTTACCCGACCTTATGGTTTACCAAGTCATATTTTTGCAGGAACTCCCGGGCACATCCACGAAGGTGGTGAGTTAGGCTACAGCCTTTCACATGCATTTGGTGCAGCACTCGATAATCCAGAACTTATTGTAACCTGCATTGTAGGAGATGGCGAAGCCGAAACAGGACCTTTAGCTGCTTCTTGGCATTCTAATAATTTTTTAAACCCAAAAACAGACGGGGCAGTTTTACCAATTCTTCATTTAAACGGATATAAAATTGCTAGTCCGACAGTGCTAGCAAGAATGTCTCACTCCTCTCTAACTAAACTGTTTGAAGGTTACGGTTATCAAGTGAGAATTGTGTCTGGTAGTAATGCAGAAAATGTACATAACCAGATGTGGCAAACAATTGACTGGGCACATAATGAAATTAGAAGTATACAAGAAAATGCTAGAAACGGTCATCAATCAAATATGGTAAATTGGCCAATGATTATCCTAGAAACACCTAAAGGTTGGACTGGTCCAGAGAAAGTGGATGGAAAGCAAATTGAAGGTACTTTTAATGCTCATCAAATCCCTCTTAGTGGCTTTAAAGATAATACCGAGCACCTTAAGAAATTAGAAAATTGGTTAAAAAGCTATGAGCCTGAAAAATTATTTGATAATTCAGGCAAACTACTGCAAGAATTGCAAAAGCTGGTTCCAAAAAAAGATAAAAGAATTGGTATGAATCCACATGCAAATGGTGGTAAAGTTTTAAAACCATTGAGTCTACCCAATATCGAAAACTATGCAGTTGAAGTTGCTGAACATGGCAGTTCGCTGACTAAAGGCACTCAAGTTTTAGGAAGCTATTTTAAAGATATTTTTAAAGAAAATGACTCAAATAAAAATTTTAGAATTGTATGCCCAGATGAGCTTGATTCAAATAAGTTACAAGACGTACTCGAAATAACCGACAGAGTTTGGCAAGAAGATATCATCCAAACAGATGAGGGACTTGCTAAAAATGGAAGAGTGATGGAAGTGCTCAGTGAACATAATTGTGAAGGTTGGCTTGAAGGTTATCTGCTTACAGGTCGTCATGGTATTTATGCCTGTTATGAAGCGTTTGTACCGATCATAGATTCTATGATGAATCAGTACGCAAAATGGTTAAAAGAAAGTAAAGAAACCTCTTGGAGAGCACCAATTGCTTCCTTAAATTATTTATTAACGTCTCATGTATGGCGACAAGACCACAATGGATATTCACACCAAGTACCAAGTTTTATGAATAATTTGGTTACTAAGAAAAAGTCTGTAGCTCGTATTTATCTTCCAGCAGATGCCAATTGCCTGCTCCACATCACTGAGAGATGTCTCAAAAGTCGTGATTTGATCAACCTAATTGTGGCAAATAAAGCCCCTCAAAGACAATGGTTAGATTTTGAAAATGCTAAAGAACATTGTGATAATGGGGCTGGTATTTGGGAATGGGCTGGTAATTGTGAAAATGAAGAGCCAGACATTGTGTTAGCTTGCGCAGGAGATGTACCTACTACAGAGGCTGTTCGTGCTTCTCAGCTTATTCAAGAAAAAATGCCATCTGTAAAAGTAAGAATAGTCAATGTAGTGGATTTATTTGCTTTACTACACCAACAAGATTATCCTGGAGGACTTACTGAGAAAAAATTCAAAAAATTGTTTACAGAAGATAAGCCAGTTGTTTTTGCTTTTCATGGTTATCCTAACCTAGTGCATGAACTACTCCATCACCGTCCTCAGCCAGAGAGATTCCATGTACATGGTTATATAGAAGAAGGCTCTACAACTACCCCTTTTGATTTATTAGTAGCCAATGAGCTCAGCAGATTTCATCTGGTTTTAAATGCTTTAAAAAGACTTAATTTAACAAATAAGCAAGCAAACTCATTAAAAAAGTACTGTAGTGAAAAATTAAACAAACATCATCAATATGTAATTAAACATGGAGATGATATGCAAGAAATCTTGTCAGATATGAATTGATAGTACTTATTATTTTACAAAGTACTACAAGATTTTTTACCAAAAAAAGACTGTATCCTACTACTATACCCTTACAGATTCCCAGAGCATTATGTATATAATCCCTAGTTATATTAATTACTTATTAAAAACCAGAAGCCAGGCATTTTTAAATCCTTCTTCTCTTTTCTTTTCCATAGCTTTTAGACCTTCATCTCTATTATCTAACATTTGGGTGAATATGTAGTAGTATCCTTTCTTTTCATTATGAGCAATAGTAGCTTCTATTCCTTTACCGTTGTATATTTTAGCTAAATGTTTAGAAAATTCTAATGAAGTACATGTATTAATTACAACATAATATCCTGATTCCATAGCCTGATTCACTCTATTGGCATCTTTATCATACTTAATTTTATAGGCATCAGAACTTTTTAAACTAACTGTATCTACATTATTTAAACTTACAATTTCACTCAGTCCTCCCATTTGGGCCTTTAATGCCTCAATTTCCTTTTGCAAAGTACTAACCTGTTCTTTGGTTAATGTATTTTCCTGTTTTAGGTTAGCTATTTGTAAGCTATCGCTATTTATAGTAAGCTCAGTACCACTTTTATATTTGTCTTTCTTCTTTTTGTTAAAATTAACTGCTACTACAATCTCATGAGAATTGTTATTAATGTTTTGTGTGGAACTCGCCAATTCAAATGAATACCCTATACTTATACTTTCGTAATTAATACCTGTTGAAATAATTACATTTTTTGAAGAACGATAAGTTGGTTGTATCCATAATGTATTATTCCACTCCGTCTTTACACTCAAATCATATTGTGTAGGGTTGTTTTGTAATGCTTTAATTAAAACGGATGGTGTAAATTTAATTTTTTCTTGTGTTGTAAGAAAGCTATATGAGACATAAGTGATTTTTGATTGTAAAAAGACATCATCTCTTGTATTATACAATTCAGGAGAAGAAAAAGCTAATGTCAAATTAGCTCTTGAATAACTAAAGCCAAAACCAGTGTTAAACGACCAATCTTCTGATAGCGCCGTTAATCGACTATTTAAAAAATCATCTTCTGCGTAATCTTCAACAGTCAACCTGTTATAGTTTATTTGACGATCTGTTAAACCTATTGAAATACCTAAATTAAACTGATCTTTTCTGCTAAGTTTAAAACCATAAGAATTTGATAATTGTATTAGATTATCATCTATTACTCCCCAACGATTATTCATAATTACTAAACCAATACCACCAGTTGAGGCATAGCCTGTCTGGCCTCCAATTATTGCAGTTCTAGGTGCACCATCAAAACCAGCCCATTGCTGCCTGTAGTTAACAAAAACATTGGTATTTTCCTGCTGCCCAACAAGAGATGGATTATAAACAAATTGATTTTGGTTATAAAAATTATATTGAAAGTTGGTTTGTGCCCAAGTTAAACCATTTAACAGTGTAAGCAAAGTTGTTATCAGAAATGTATTTTTCAGGTTTTTCATAATGCTTCCTCAAAAAAATCTATAAATAAATAGTCTGGTTAAATGGTTTTATCTGAATATGGTGACAGAACCTTTAAACTCTCTTTTCCCATCAGTAAAAATATAATAGTATGCTCCTTCAGGAAGTCTTTTACCATTGTATGTAGCGTCCCAATCATTTTGATAATTATCTGTTCGAAACACCATTTCGCCAATCGCATTGAAAAATCTAAGTTCAAAACCTTGATACATTTCAACATTTGTTACAACCCAAAAATCATTTACACCATCTCCATTTGGAGTAAATGTATTTACCGCTTTTAATTCGTCTTCTATAACATCATTTACATAAATGGTTAGATTAGCTGTATCGGACATTACAGGGTTGCCATTATCTTTTACAATTATTGAAAGATCCCATGTATCTTGCTCCTCATAATCTAAAGGTATTTTACCAACAGTTAGGTTTCCTGTTAAAGTATCTACATAAAAATAACCTGCTGAAGCTGACTCTTGAATATAAAACGAATGTGCTTGATTAAAATCTTGATCGTATGCTTCAAACCTCCCAATTAAAAAACTTTCGGCTAAGTTTTCGTCAACATCAAATGTATAATTCTCAATCTCTGGAGCTTCGTTTAGGTCAATTACTTCTATAGTAACTTGCTGCTCAATTATACCTCCTTTTTTATCATCAGATTTAACTCTAATTGAATATTCAGGCTTAGTTTCAAAATCTAAAGAAATGTTGCTCTTCAAGTTTTTAAGTTCAAAATAAAAACTATCATTATCATCACTTCCCTCTCCTTCAACTAAGGAATAATAATGGTCTACATCATTCATATCAAGTGTGCTCATAATTGCTATTACAGAACCGATTGATGTATTTTCAGGAATTTCAATATAAGCTGGTTGAATTTTAGTAGGAAGTGCATTACCTACAGAAACTATTACATCATATTCTTCAAAAATCTGTTCATCTTCTGATCTCACAGTAAAGGTGAGTGCATTAGCAAAGTTGTTTTCTGTTTCTTTACTAATTTGTTTGACACCATTCAACCACAAAGTGGCACCATCAGTCAAATTGAACTCTGCTACTAAGGCAGTAAGAGATGTTCCACTAAGTACAGCAGCATAAACACTATTCCCATCAATTGATTCTTCTCGATCTATTTCAGGAAAAGTAAATCCGAGTATTTTTGCCTCATTATTTAATATTTGTTGAGACCAAATATAAGGTCTGTTTAAATCACCTATTAGTCCGTTTACTTCAAAGTCTATTGTTTTAGGAACAGTATAAGAATTATCGTTTTCTGTATTATAAAACTTAAAAGATATTTCTTCATCAGTATCATTACTATAGATAAGTAAATAAGCAATATACCTACCTGTCTCTTCTTGGTATTGCGTTTTTGCCACTCCACGACATTCACCTTCTACAAAAGCTGCAATAACATTCTCTCCATTACCAAGCTCTGTTTTTTCTAGGTTAAGTCCACCTACAATTACCATTGAATGATTGTATTCTGCAGGATTCACTGTCCAGACTGGAGTTTGGGCCAAGCTTTCTGAAAGCAAAGCAATGGTACATAAAATATAAATGCTGACTGATTTCATATTTAAAAAATTCATAAGATATCAGCCATGAGCATTTAAAACCCAAGGCTGATTATCTATCGATTATTCTTTAGTTATTTTAAAAGTTACCTTTCCTTCTGAGGAATTAATTACAATAAAGTATATTCCTGTAGAAACTTTATCACCAAAGCTGTTTCTACCATTCCACTCAATAAGTCCTGAATCTGATATATCTTTATTTGAAAATTTAATCACTTCTCTACCTAATAGATCATTCACTTTCACTTCAGTACTTTCCCTAAGTGTTTCTGGAATAATAATAGATAATATTTGAGTAAATGGGTTCGGATATACTTTATAATCTTTCGATTTAGAAACAATAGTATTTTCTCCTAAAGAGAGTAATATAGGCTCAGATAATGCTCCCTTTACTACATTTTTCTTAAACTCTAAAGTATTGGCAATATCATAGGTTTTGTTATCATCCTGATGTAGTATCTTAAATTTAATCAATTCATCATCAGTTTCTCCTATAATATTTATAAAATAAAGAGATTGATCACTTTCAATATTTATTGGATAAGCATACCCTCTATGTTCTTCATTAATAAATGCGCCTAATACATATTCTTCAGAATCTACACCTTCAATGGAAGCTATTACAGACATATTATCACTGTACTTATTAGCATCAAATTCCCAAGGTGAACTTTCATGTTCTTCTCTAATTCTACTACTATTTAGCAGTGAAACTTCAGGATATGTTAAAGTACCTATGTTAGAAGATTGGAACATATATCCTTCTCCGGGAATGAGATAGTTTAGACTTCCTATCCACCCGATACCATTTTCGTAAATTGAGAATGACTGCTGATTCTTTACAACATCTCCACTATGAGGATTGAAATTGGTAAATGCCTCGTTGATATCCATACTAAATCTCGGGTTGTAACCTATCCAGTTCCAACCAGTATTTATAGGAATTTCTACCGTTGGGTCGATTGCAGTTCCTATAACATCAATTGAACCTGCATTTGAAGTTTTTACTTTATAAAGGTTTCCTACTTTAAAACCTCCTTCACTACTTAGCGTACCATTCCAACCAAACTGACTTGTATAAATATCTACATCAGTTTGCCCTTTTATTTGATCACCTTGTTGATTTTCAATCTCAGCAAACAAAGTATTTATATTCTTTAAATCAGTAGAGTTTAGATTGAAAGAAATCCAATTCCAACCTTTATCCAAATCGAGTTTTTGCAAATATGTTCCGTTAGCTTCAATTAATTGAGGCACTGAAGGTGTTCCCCAAACTGCATTGTCTACAAATGTATAATTTGGCGTAACATTTCGATGCTCAGTTCCTTCATCTGCATTCCATACACGTAATTCTATTTTTTCTCCAGATACAGAATTACTATAGATATCTAGGAAAGCTAAGTACAAATCAAACTCTTCTACATATTCTAAATTTGCTACTCCTCTACATTCATCATTTACAAAGGCACTAATTTTATCATATTTATCTGATGATAAAACGCCGTTAATTTTTAACTGCCCAACCACATTCATAGAATATTGAAAATCCGAAACATTTACTTCCCATGCTGGCTCAGCAGTATATACTCTCAAGTCGATATGTAATTTTTCGTCAAACTCAAAATCACCTTTTAAGAATATATCCTCACTGTAGTAGCCTGTGTTTAAGCCTTCATTTACTGTAAAAGTTACAGTTTTAGAAGACAATGGATCTAGTTCACCAGATTGTGGATTCGCATCTAACCAAGCTGGTAGATTATCAATATTAAAAGTTTGTTCTGTTCCTCCATTATTAATAATGTCTACATCAAAGGTATATTCATTATATAATTCGTTTTCTAAGCTTAAAGAACTCTCAGACCATTTGAGTTGATTTTTATCTACATACGCTGTCCATGTAACAGGTGAAGCAATTCTATTTCCGTACTTATCCTCAATGCGATCTATACTTAACTCCAATATACTTTTTTCAATTACTGAAGTCATTCCTGCTGAAGGAGTAATAATGATTTTGTCGTCATTTACTACCCATGTGTAGTCAACTTTAGTTACCGGTCTGGCATCTTTGAGGTTTGGAGCATCATCAGAGAAATCACTACCTCCATATGAGATTGCCAAGCCAGCATTATCTCCATAAGGATTTTGCCATTGGTCTGACAGTGTAGCCTCCAATAAAATGTTTCCTGTAACCTGTTTCTGATAAGACTCAAAAGGATAATAAGCAACTAATCCCATTTCATCTCCATTCAGTTTGGAAACTATGTCCAGTTCAACCGAAGCTTGTTTTCTGGCTGATGTCCAAATTCTAAATTCATCAATATTACCTTTAAAGAATTTATCCTGTTCATCAATTGAAGCATTACTTAAATAGCCTCTCGCTCCAATCCACATTTTAGCACCAGATAAGCCACCAAAATCACTACTAGTTGATGACTTTATTAAGTCTCCATCAAGATAGATATTGGTATTACTCAATCTGTTTAATGAAAGTGCGAAATGATGCCAGTCTCCATCTAAATAATTATTCCCACTAGCTACTATTTCAGCCCCATTATTTAACATGTATAGCTCACCTTGATTATTTAAGCCAATACTCATACTATAGGCTGGATTGTTAAGCTGATCAGTTCCATCCCCTTTTCCACTTGAGAATAACACTACATCTGACTGTGATACATCCGCTTTGAACCAGAATTCAATGGAGAAATCCATTTCTGGAGTAATAACTACAGTAGAAGCCGTATTGATTTCTAAATAATCATCAATTCCATCAAAGACATAAGATTTACCTTTAGGGGTCACCTCCCAATCAGCAAATAATAGTGCATTTCTGTATCTAGCTTTATCTGTAGCCTTATTGCCTCTAGCTTCATCTAAAGGCCAGTAACCAATTAAGCCTACTTCTAATCCTGAAAAATGCTGATACATGTTTGCATATACACTACTTAAGCTCAGCTTTTTAGACCATACCCTCAGGTCGTGGATATTTCCTGTAAAATGCTTACTGTTTGTTATTATAGATTTACCTAAAACGATTGCACCACTTCCCGAAAATATCTTTTCTGGTACAACTTCTTCAAGTATGTAATTATCATCTCGATAAATAGTAAATTGATTTTTTGTTTGATCATAAACCAGTGCAAAATGGTGCCAATCAGTTTCAGTAAAGCTCGCCGCAGTTGTAAAACGTTCTCCTGCAATTTCAATAAATACTTTGTTATCTGAAGTAAAACCAAATTCCAATACATCACTAGCTAAAGTACCTTTTGAGAATACGACCTCCTCTTTATTCATTGCATTTTTTCTGAGCCAGAATTCTATAGAATAAGACTTGTTCCCTAACTCAAGACCATCTGAAATCTTGATATAATCTTGTATACCATCTAATGAAACACTTGTGTTATTATTGATTTCATAAGAATTCAACACTCCCTGTATAGAGAAATTGGCAGAAGTGAGCAAACCAGCTTCAATATCTTCATCAAACTGAATCATTATCTCATCATTGGCTGAAAGTATGCCATCTGCAGGTTGTGGTGAACCAAATAGCAATGGGCGTTTTACATCTTTAATCCCTCTAACTGCTGGTGTAGCAGTTTCAACCTCAGAGCCAGGACCTAACACACATACAGATACAACTCTTACATCGTATTCCCTATCTGGAAGACTAGTCATATCCCACAAATAATTGATAGTAGAGCTATTAAACCAAGCTTTAGGCTCATCAGCTGCATCATAATTTTCCTGAGCTACTTTTTTCTGATTATAAAAAATCATATTGGTTGTCCAAGTGGATAAACCTGCTGGTTTGTATTGAAACAATACTCTCTCAAAATTGTCTTGTTCAATATCATATCCAGATATTTTCACTGTCATAGTATCTTCCGGTACAGTCTCTGTATTAATTACCCACTGGTCTGCTGGCGATTCCAGTTCGATATCAGTACAGCCTGGTTTAAAATAAGCAGATAAACTAACTTCGGAACCAATATAACCATCACAAATTGAATTTAAATACAGTAGGATATCTTCGTAATCGTATTTATCACTTTGCCCCTTATAAAGTTTAAGCGTTTTTTGAAGAGTAGTGCCTGCTTTTACCATAAAGGTTCGACCATTTCCGATTGGTGTTCCATCTATTTCCAGTTCGGCTCCATAAGGATTGGTACTGTCATCAAGTAATAATTCATACCAGATATCATTTTCTGTTTCAGAATTATTTTTAAGATATAGAATAAACTCAGCAGGATAATTTTCCGAAATATCCGATACTATAGCCTGCTCTACTGTAATATCTGGTTTTTCAGTTTGTAAGGTGGCGCTATGCAAAGTGTATTTTCCAGCTTCATAATACTTAGTGAATTCATCACCTTCATAAGGACAACTTGTAGCACCACCTCTTACCGAAAACACTGGACCAAATCCATCTTTAGGTTTTTTTATATCGATGGAATAATAATCCGTTGCAGTGCCAGTGAATGTTTGAGCACTTTCATTATCTTCTAGCAAATAACCGTAAGTAGTAGTTTTGCTTTCTTCACTACCAGAAGAATTATTAGTTTCTGATGAATATGAACGGCCAAAATCTACAGATAATCCAAAACTGTTAAATGATTCTCCAGTAGTACCCAATACATAAGGGTTAATAAATGATCTAAATGAATAAGAATATACACTAGAGGTATCGTAGCTAACAGATTGTTCATAATTTGCACCTCCATCAAAAGAAATATTTTCTATTAATTGAGCCTCAATTTTTTGTTTTTCATTTTCAGCTAGCCAATATTCCCACTCAGAAATTTGCTGATTATAATAATCAATAGAATCTGTTACAAATGTATTGTTATCTACATATGATTGAGGAAGCTTTACAATGTAACTAGGGCCATTACCTAAATCTTTTTCGTTTGTAATCTCTGCTGCATTTTCTTTCCAAGCATTTTTATCTGCATTGTCAGTACCGAAACGCTCATCGGTTGGAGGTACTAATGAAATATAAAGTGGTTTATCTTTTGCAACTACACTATTAGGTGTGTTTGAGTAGCTTAAGAAGCTATTTCTAACCTCTTTAAGATTAGGTATTAAAGTATTTATAATATAATCTTGAGTGAAAATAAATCCAGTATTAAATTCAGGATTGAGCCTTACTCCTTCTTTAATACCTAATTTGTATCCCATATATGTTTGTGTGCTGCAATCTCCTTCAGCACATTCAATATCAGGAATGAGTTCTAGATTAAGAGATTTTCCATAAACAATGTTTGTAGCATAACCAACAAACACATCCCCATCAGATGAAACATATCCAATATCCGAACTTGTTTGCCAACGTTTTGTAGTGGTTGTAGTAATAACTTGTTCAAAATCTTCTGTCCAACTTGTTTCAATATTTAACCCTGCCTCTATACTATTTTCTGTTTCTATATCTGTAACTACTGCAGTTCCTATTCCATTCACAGTTTTAACCTGCATGCCCATATTATAGGTTATAGAATTATCTAAACTGAAAGTATTCTCTACATTCCAAGATCTTACTTTACTAAATGACTCATTTTGCTCCATATATGCGAAACTATTCGAACCAGGGGGATCTCTTAAAATAGTAACTATCTCAGTTGGACCAGTTGTAACAAAATTATTCCCTGTTGGCATTCCCCCAAAAACATATCCTCTAAATGGATTTCCATCTCTCCAGATGGTTTTAATTCCACCTTCGTTTCCAGAAAATGCTGTAATACTCAAGGTTTTAGTAAAACTGTTTTCAGGAGTAGTATTATCAATGGTAACTTCAGGTAAGCCACCCGAAAACTGATACGTAGCTTTACCTGAATTATCTAGTTGAATGGTTTGCTTATCTGTATCAATAGCCAAATCATTTACAATTTCAAGTTCTCCGTCAACAACTGGAACCTTATCTGTAAGACCATTATCTGCATTGGTATAACTTTCAAACAAGGCAATGCTCATGTAATAGTTCTTCCGCTGAGTAAATACGGGATGACCAAACGAATAAGCTCCACTTTTAACCAAGGGAATACTTTTTTCAATTCCCAAATCTGTATCCTTATAAACGAAAGTAGAATCTCCAAATAAAGTGTTGTCTCCAAAATAAGCAATACCATAAGGATTTGTCACCTCGATTGTTGGTGTTTCCCTATAAATAAAGTTTTGCTTATGTTGATAGCTAAAAAGACTTTTCCCGATAGTCAAGATAGTATCAAGCCTTGAAACAGTGTAGATGGAGTCATAGTCTGCTTCATTATAAGGAGGGTATCCCGACTGTTCTACCTCATCTATCACGACTTTCAATGTATCTTCAAGTGTTTCATCTTCCCAAATAGTAGCCCCCAAATCTATAGTAACTTGAAATTCATTACCGTATATGTAATTTCCCGCGGTAATGTTGGTAACTGTATATTTTTCTGGAAGTAGATAAGCAACATATTCACCCGTTTCGGAATCTGGTTGGATAGTAGTCGTTTTTGTTGAAAATTCAACTTTGCTAGAACCTTCACCAATAGGGTAATTGACAGATTTATCGCTCTGTGTAACATCATACCCCTTTTCTGTTGCTAGTACGATACTGGCATTTCCAAGATTATTCACTGATTCACCAAAACCAATTGGTTTAGCTTCTTCTACAGGACCTCCTGCTACTCGTCCAACTACTTTTACCAAGGTAGTATCGAAAAACTCCAGACCTATTATAGGTTCCTGAAAATCATATTGAGGAATTTCATCATCTGCCGTATATGCATCAGGAGCAGGAAATCTTCCTTCATATGCAAAACCATGCTGATTTTTCTCCAATCTTAAAGCGTGGTAACCAATAGGTACATCTATTCTGAACTGCCCAAGGTTATCGGTTTGAATCAATTCTCCTTCACCATTTACTGCGTATTGACCATCTATTTTGATAGAAACACCTTCTACAGGAAAATATGTATTCTCATACCAAACTGTACCTGATACTTTAAAGGAAGAAACATCCTTAAAGTCTATACCATTATGTATGGAGGCTCCATCGCCAACAAACCTCAACATCTGTTTTGGCTCAAAGCTATGTACTCCGAACATAGGGGTAAAAGTATACTGAGAACCATCTGTTTCGTAAGGAAAACCTGAAATGGTGTAGTTGCCAACTTCATCTGTAATACCTTTATAGGCCAATTGGCTTTGAAGTGGAGTCATCTCACTCCAAGTTCCTCTCCAAACCCAACCGTGATTTTCATAGAAGGTATAACCATTACGGGCAGCATCAAAAAACTGATCTGATAAGCCAGTGTTTAATCGCCAGTATCCCACTAAATTATCTTCAGTTCCTGCAATATATCTTGAGAAGTTTGAGGCTATTTCTTCTTCGGTTAATGGAGTGTTCCATAACCTTATTTCATCTACATACCCTTTAAAAAAGGTTCCTGTTCCGGCTGCATCTTTTCCTATATAAATATCATCATAATCACTTTCTAAAGGTTGTTGCCCAGCTGCAACACTGATGGTATAACGACTTTCATCATCAGTATGAACAACTAACTTTAAACTATCGTTTGGATCGTATGAAGCAGAGATATGAAAAAATGAATCTACAGGAGCCATAAAAGGCAAGGAAACTGTAGCATCTTTTACTCGAAAATCAACAGTAGTAGAGGACGAAAGAGAAACTTCATACTGATCACCTTTGCTAAACAAGACACCACCTTGCGATTCATCTAGTCTACACCAAGCCTGAAAGGTAAATCCATTTCTAATTTCTAATTCTTTATCTTTATCTTCATGAGCAATACTTAAATAAGCATCTGATCCATTTAGATACATACTTTTACCTGCCAAATTCCCGTTTGTTTCAGCCATTACTACAACACCCTCTACTGAAGTTCCTCCTTCATAAGTAATTGTGCCTGAAACTGTTCCCACCGGAAAAGCAAAACCAACTCCTTCTACCACATTGATATAGGGTATTAGCAAATTATCTGCAATACCTTTTGCAAAAATGGTATATTTGTACAGTTGGCCTTTTTCTGCCAGTTCATCTTTCCAACTGTATTCATCTGCTGCAACATTAGCCACTAATAAAGAATCACCTATACTTCCTAATGGTTTTCTGAAAATTAGAAATCGTTCTATCCGGCTTTGCAAAGCCATTACACTCCACTCTAAAGAGATGTAATCTGCAAAATATCCTTTGGAAACAAATAGTTCTTTATTAAAAACAAGTGGAAAATAGCCAATATTAAAAGGAAAACCAGCCATTACATCAGCCTTATCTTCAATATTATAATATTTTGGTGTGGAAATAACGTTGCCACCAGAAAAGCTGATTCTCATTGAATCCCCCGTATCTTCTTTTAGGCTTTGTTGTCCACCCAGGTAGCCTATACTGTAAGAAGTATAACCTGTCTGGGCGCTCAAAGTTGAAGCATAGAGTGCAATTAATATAAGTAGTACTAATTTTTTCATAGACAATAGAAATTTAAGCATAGCTCAAAAAAAGCTCGCTTATTTGCATTTTATCCCAGTTGTGGTGTGCTTTTGAGGAGTAATTATTTAAGACCTAATATTTTATCATAAACCATACATAGGCGTTTTTAGGACGAGTTTCATTACCTCCTGCATTATCAGTATTTCCACTATATGTATGACTATGCGAGCCATTGGTAGTAGTAGGTTTGTTCTCTGTAAGCCCCCCTTCATATGTTACCCATTCAGAAGAAGCTCCTCCACTTCCTGAATCATCCCCCTCTATACCTAATTTAGTAGTATGTTGGTGGTCTCCATTAGTGCTGGTTGTACCATTATAAGAGTGCTGGTGGCTAACAACCAGATCATTTTGATAACTGCCGACATTATTTCCTGTATTGCCTCCATTTTTCGATGTTCTTGAATCTTTATCGGGATCATTAGTAGTATTTTCAGATACGCCTCTCATAAAATATCCTCTCAAATCTGGCACATTAAAACTACCTCCATTTTCTCCCCAAGCACTTCCAATCGCTGCATATAAATTAGGATAATCAGACTTATTTACTAGAGAACCATCACAGGGTAAATATCCCGGAGGAATGTTTGATTTTACTCCTCCAAACGGAAGGATACTTCCCGGAGGAACACCATTTGATGCTGATTTAGCATAAGGTACACTCAGTAATTCTGTATTACTTATTTCGACATAACTACTACCATAGGCTCTTACTTCAACCTTTAACCAATAACTGTAAACACTAAAATTTACTTTTTCAAAATCAGTCGGTTTTACTGAACCCACTACAGCATGAAAAACACCATAGGCATCTGTTTTTACAGTTTGTTCTTCTTCATATTGGGTGGATTGTCCTTCTGGGTATATAGAAAATTTTACTGTAATATTCTGGTTACTTAGTGCTGCTCCTTCAAAATCACGTGCGTATCCTTGAAAACTGAATCCTTTATCTTCATTTTGTGCATAAACTAATTGCGAGATCAATATAAAAAATATCAGAATAGTTTTTTTCATTGTTTGGCGAATTATAGAATTTATTCTAAATTTTAAAAAGTATAGAGGAAACGGGGTTACAATAGAATAAATATCAAATGTAAATGAACTGCAGATTTTTGTAAATGAATGGTAAAACCAATGAAAAAAATTAAGGATTAATTGATACTGTTTCAAGAGGAATGATTATGAAATGGGAAGTACCATTTTGAGCTTCTGTTTTCATTGTAGCTTGTAAATGGTCTAGAAATGATGACACCAACTTTAAACCTAAAGTAGGATTATTATTTTTATCAGTATAATTTCTATTAGGATTATTACCATTGTCTTTTATAAAAAGGGAAAAACCATTTGCCTCTCTACCAAATTGTATTTCTATTATGCCTTCTTGATTTTCATCAAAAGCATGTTTAATGGAGTTTGTCACCAATTCATTAATAATTAAGCCAATTGGAATAGCTAAATCCATTTTTAAGTTAATATTACCTACAATATTTAATTTTATATTATCACAAAAGCCTTGATAAATTTGATTTAGGCTTCTAAATAATTCTTGAATGTAAACTTCAAAATTTACTTGTTCAAGTTCTTCAAATTGGTAAAGATGTTGATGGAGCAGTGCCATAGCTTGCACTCGATTTTGACTATCTTTTACTGCTGCAATTGCTGCAGGTTCTGCTAACCTTCTCTTTTGCATATTTAGCAGACTAGAAATCAACTGCAAGTTATTTTTAACTCTGTGATGAATTTCTTTAACTAATACTTCTAGATGTTTATTCTTAGAAAAAAGTTTCTCTTGCTGCTGTTTTATCTCTACTGTTCGTTCTGCTACTTTTAATTCCAGTTCACTATTTGCTTTTCGTTGTATTTCTTGGTTAATTTTTAATTGATGGATATAAGACTCTCTCATTTCGTCTTGTTGTTGATAAATTAACCGCACCTTATGGCCAATACCTATGGCAAACACAGAACATTCTAAAAGAACAGCTATTTCAAGATGAGTATGTATTAAACTTTCTTCTGTCAATATTTGATTAAGGTCAATAAATAAGCCTCCAATATAGATGATATTAGATATTACAATATATTTTTTTAGTGGGTTTTTGAGCTTTAAAATGCTAAAAAGTATGACTACAATTACTACAACATCTAAGAAAAAAGTTCTGTAGTACCACAACTCTACAATTAAGATTGCATTCCTTGTGTAAATTAAGACTATTTGAAGAAATGCAGTAAAGGCTAGTGCAATCCAGATAAAAAGCTTTGTAATAAAATATGTTTTAGGAAGGCTCTCCTTTATTTTTAGAAAATGATTAATAAACTGAATATAAAAGACAATAGTGAGACATGTGTCTAAAGGCCAAATCCATTGAAACCATTGAGGATGATTTACAAAAAAATACTCTTGTAGAAAATTATAATCTCCAAAAAAGAAAATTCCATTACATGAAGTAGCTAATCCATAATATAGATAGGACTTCTCTCCTATCAAAAAGTACAGAATAAAACCAAATAAAGATAAGAGGAAAAAAAATGTTATTAGTGACCCTTGTATTACATTACGATCTAACAACATTTCCATATAAGCTGAATAAGGTTTGATATTAAACCTCCAAAGATATCCTTCGCGATCTTTAACCTCAGCCCTAATAAATACAGATACACTTTGTTGAAAAGAAAGATTTAATCTAACAGTACTTTCGACTCCATGCTTTACATCCCTTTCTGAAATTTTTCTATACTGCCCAGTTTTTTTGTGCTCCCAACTACCATCTTCATATACTATATATACATCAACTATACTCAAATTTCTCTTTGCCCCAGATATTAGCACCCAATCACTTACCAACTTATTATTATTTTTGATATGACACTTCGCCCAATAAACATTTTCTTTTGAAAAAAAGGGACCTTTATCTCTGAGTGCCTCAAACTCATTTGTCATTTCTCTAATTGTCTTCCAATTCAATTTAGAAGTCGTATCAGTAAAAAAATAGAATTCTTTTTCTAAATCTGTATAGTTCGTATTATCTGAGTGTAAGATAATCTCAGGAGATTCAGCAAAAGATAACTGTGGTAAAACTCCAGAGAAAAGTAAAACTACTATAATTTCAAATATGATATACCTACAATTTTTAGTTCTTGTATACATAAAGAATTTATTGATAATATTAATGTCCCAATAAGTTTAATTTAGATACTAATTGTTCGTACATGGAACGAGCAATAGGTATTTCATTTCCCGACATAATAATTTTATTGTTTTTTATAGTTTCTACGTTGCTCAAATTTACAATATATGATTTGTGCACTCGCATAAACTGTTTAGATGGAATCTGTTTACTTACATCTTTCAAAATACTTCTAACCACGTATTTTTTAGAAATAGTATGGATTTCGGTATAATTTCCATCTGCTTTTATCCAATTAATATCTTTATGAAATAGTTTAATCATCTTCCCTTTATCTCTTATAAAAATAAAATCTTTTAATTCTTCAATAATGGGTGATGTAATACTACTTTTTTCAGTTTGATAATGGCTCAAAGCTGTCTCAATTGAGGTATAAATATCCTCTTCTTTAAAAGGCTTCACTAAATATCCATCAGGTTTTAAAGCAGTAGCTCTCTTAACAATTGCTCTATCAGAATGAGAAGTAATAAAAATAATAGCTGTGTTTAAAGTTTGCCTGATATACTTGGCTACCTCTATCCCATCTTGTTCACCTTTCAGTATAATATCAATTAAGACAATACTAGGTATTTCTTTTTCTATATAACTAATTGCTTCTATATATGATTTGGCAATATTTATTACCTCATAATCTTGATCAATTAAACATTCTTTTAAGTCTTGAGCTATAATTGGTTCGTCTTCTACAATGAGTATTTTTGGCGTTAGCATTCTAAAAAAAATTGATTCTCCCCAAATTATAAATTTTAATATATTTTTAGAATGAATATAGCTAAATTGATTTTCATAAGTAATTTTCGTACATCTAATTCCTTAGTTTTCAGTGCTTCTTTTGCACTTAGAATGTAAATAATGTGCCTTTATGTAAAAAAACTAAGCTCGATTTAAGAAAGAATAAATTTTATATTTTCCGTTTTACATCATGGACGAAACTGAAAAAAAAGTTAGTCCTTTTTTTAGAACAGAATGACTATATTACTATGATTTTATTTTCTGAATCGATCTATAAATTCTTTTGAGTAACCGCTATGAATTTCTTCTATCTTCCCTTGCTCATCAATCAGGAAAAAACTAGGGAAAGAATTAACACCATATTCTTTTCCAATTTCTGAAGCACTAGCAATTACAGGAAAAGGAATCGAAAATTTTTCCATATAAGATTTCATTCTTTCTTCTCCATCTTCAATATTAATATAAAGGAACTTTACTTTTTCTGTAAGCTCAAAATCATCTTTATTGATATAATCCAAAGTCAATTTACAACCTCCGCAGGATATTACAGAAAAATCCAGCCATACCTTTTCGCCTTTAAAATCTTCCAGCCGGACTTTATTTCCCTCTAAATCCACAGCACTAAATGTGGGGGCCAACTCCCCATAGCCA